>JAYTXV010000102.1:0-4360 GCA_043742805.1 Caulobacteraceae bacterium
GCCTGGACCTGGGCTGTGAGTTCCCGCAGGCGGGCTGTCGCGGCCTGGCCGATCCTTGACCTGGTGATCAGGACTTCCTGGCTGAGCAGGCAGACCCCAGCCACCACCGGCCCGTTCGGGAGCGTTGTCGCGACCGGCGTCGGCGTGGCCGCCAGGGCGGCGGCGGCGGCGGCGGCGGGGGCCGGCGCGGGCGCCGCCTGGACCGAATAGGCGGTCAGCAAGGTCACAGTGGTGAGGCCGAGCAGGGCCGATTTCAACGAAGTCACGGACATGGAATTCCTTGGTGGTGCGCGCGTCGCGCCAGATTGACGCTTTCTTTAGCCCGTCAGCCGCGGCCTATATAGGGCATCTTGGTGGCCATCACGGTCAGGAATGGAACATTGGCCGTCAGCGGCAGGTTCGCCATCATCAACACCGCGTCGGCCACCGCCTTTACATCCATCACCGGTTCGGGGACCAGGCGGCCATCGGCCTGAGGCACGCCCTGGCTCATCCGGGCGGTCAGCGGCGTCTCGGCGTTGCCGATATCGATCTGGCCGCAGGCGATGTCGAAGGGCCGACCGTCGAGCGCCACCGACTTGGTCAGGCCGGTGATGGCGTGTTTGGTCGCCGTATAGGGCGCCGAATTGGGACGCGGGACGTGGGCGGAGATCGAGCCGTTGTTGATGATCCGTCCGCCCATCGGCGTCTGGGCCTTCATCTGGCGGATCGCGGCTTGGGTGCATAGGAATACGCCGGTCAGGTTGACATCCAGCACCGCCCGCCAGGCGGCGAGACTGAGGTCTTCCAGGGGAACGGGGGGCGCCCCCCGGCCAGCGTTGTTGAACAGCACATCCAGCCGGCCGAACCGAGTCACCGCCGCCTCAAACAGCACCGCCACCTGAGCCTCGTCAGTCACGTCGGCGGGATAGATCAGCGTTCGTTCCGGCGCGGCGGCCAGATTGGCGGTCTCTTCAAGCGCCGTCTTGCGCCTTCCTGTCAGTACGACGCTATCCCCCTGGGCGAGGAATGCCAAAGCCACGGCCCGGCCGATGCCGCTGCCGGCGCCGGTGACGAGGACGGTTGTGGGGTGGGTGGTCGTCATCGGTGTCGGTCCTAAATCCTCGCCGCGCGCAGCGAGGTCGAGATCGTGGCCAGGCCGCCATCCGCCGTCAATCCACCGCCCGCCCAGGCCGCGACCCCGGCGGCGATAAGTTCCGCGGCGGTTCCGTGGATGTCGCGCCGGGCGGCAGGGTCCGCTTCAAGTTCCACGACGCCAATACGCCGGTACTTGAGGCGACGCTGATGCACGCCGACGCGCGGATCCTGACGGTGAAGCCCGCGGCTTCGGAGGCCGGAGACATCCAGCTGCATTTCCCACGCGCGACCGGCGCGTTTATTCAGCCCTGAACTTTCGCCTTCTCGCGCTCGTTGATTGCCGCGCGCAGGTCTTCTCCCCAGCCGGCGGCGTCGGCGCCGAGGGCGACCTGGGGCGGGGCGATCTCGGGTCCGGCGCCGGGGGGCAGGGGCGGGGTGAAGTAGCCCAGCGCATAGCTGCCCATCGCATAGCCGAGCAGGGCCTGGAGATTTTTGTCCAGGGTGCGGGCGACAGCGGGCGGACAGGAGAGGTACTGGTTCTCTTCCTGACGCAGCCATCCCAGGCAATAGGTGATGTTGACGCCGACACGGTCGGCGTCGGTCTTGTTCTCGCCGCCGGCGTGGATCACCGAGCCTGAATAGACCAACACCGATCCTGCCTTCATCTCGGCATAGCCGATCTCATGCGGCTGCGCCCGGCGGCCTTCCTCCCAGGTGGGACTTCCCGGAACGATCTGAGTGGCGCCATTGGCCTCGGTGAAATCAGTCATCGCCCAAATGGTGTTGAACTGGGGCTCGACGCCTTTCAGGAAACCGCCCCAGGCCAGGCGGTCGCGGTGCAAAGCCTGCCGCCCCTGGCCGGGTTTAATGCGGATCACCTGGGTCAGATGCAGCTGATAGCGATCGCAGGCGCGCAGCAGATAGGCGTCGCAGGCCGCCAATATGGCCGGGTGCATGACCAGCTCACGGCTGGCGGGCGAGCGGGCCACCAGGGCGCCGGTGCGGGTGGTTGAAAAGCCGGTGAAGTCGTCGCGACCGACCGGCGTGGCTTGGATGTAGGGGGTTAACTCCTTCATCACCGCGACCACCTGTTCGGGCGGGATCACATCATCGAGGATCAGGGCGCCGTCGATGTCCAGGATAGCGGCGATCGCCTCGGGCGAAGTGTCGGCGGGGAGGTGCTGCAGACTGGGCATGGCGATCCGTTAGATAAGAGATGGTCACCAACTTCGGCTCGCGTCCGGTAGGCCGTCAAGGGGCCGGCGCGATAGCTAACCTGGATTTCTCAAACCTGAGGGGTGCATCGGGGGCGAGATGCTGGTGGGGCTGTGCGTTTTTGGTCTGGCGCCGGGGTATGAAAACCGGAACCGCCGCGATGCGTTGCGCCAGAGCCTGCCCTTGCGAAGGCGGGGGACCCGGTTCAGCTTCTCTCGGCGCTCCGGTCGTTTGCCGCGCCATGGGCGGCATCGCCTAATATTCATTAGGTCGCCGAGAACTAGGTGTTGGCGCCGTGAAAGGGTTATTACTGGGCTTTTGCATGCCGCCACAGGGACAAACAAAAAGCGCAGCGCCGCTATGCCTAGTCTATGTCGCGACGCCGTCTCCAGCGTTAGGGCTCTATCGGGACCATCACTTCGTTCCGCCGCATGAACCAAAGCGTCCAGGGTGGGTCATACTGGGCAAGCGTCACCGGACCGCTCGCGCGCAAATGATGGGCCTTGGCCGCCGCTAAAAGTTCGGTGCTTTTCACATCAACGTCGCCCTTGCCAGCCAACCCGGAAAATCGCAGGGCGGCGAAGCGCGTCGCCGGCAGACGTCGCAATTGAACCTTGGGATCATTCGGTTCGGGCAGCGCCTCCATGGTGTAGGTGCTCGGCATCGTGAACCGGACGATCCAAGTCCCGGCGTTCTGAATCTGCGTGACCGGAGCCGTCATAGCGATCTTCTCGCTGACTGGCGCCTGAGCCACCGGCGCGGTCATGGCGATACTCTTGCGGTTCTTGTTGCCGCCGAAGATATAACCGGCAAGCAAACGGAAGCCTTTGCTCGCAGCTTCCTTCTGTTCGCCCGTCACCGTGACCTCGGCCACAATGAGACTAGGGTAGTCTCTGACCTCGAAGGCGCCGTCGCTGAGCACGGTTTTGAAGGCCGGTTCCTCGACCGCAAACGCAGGCCCGCCCGCGAGCAACAGCGCGCCGGCAAACGTTAGCGGCGCCAGGATGTTATTCATCGTTCACTCCAGTATGAGCTTGAAGAGATAATGCCGGAGAAGCGGCGAGTCACCATGTAATTGCCGAGCCACCGCAAGTGTACAACCGTCGGCTGTCGGAGGGACCCAGCCCGTCGAAGACCCTTGGGGCATGACCCGCCGCCGTTTGCGCGGAAAAGACCTGTTCGCGGGGCGGTTCAAGAGAAATGGGGCGCTGATAGCTGCTTTGGACGCGCGATAACCGCCTAGTTACGGGGGGGGGCGCGGGACGGGCAGCCAAATGGTCGGATCGAAGGCCCGGGCGCAGAGCTTTAACGAGGGCGGCGCCGATGCCACCAAAGGCGCCGAGGACTACCGCGATGTTACCGGCTACTAGACGTCATCTCTCAAGGAGAAATGCGCCAAGGCAGAGGCCGCCGGCCGCGCCTGTCGTCAGCATCAACCTCAGGCGCTGATACCAGGCCGGCGCCTGGGGCGAGGCCAGATCCCAAAGGCCGACCAGCACGAGCACTGTGGCGAGTCCAACCAACTGAAGCCGCTCCGCGGCATGGAAGCCGATGAGCAGGCCCCACGCTACAATGGTGGGGGCCATGGCGAGCGCGACTGTCCGAGGGTCCGGCTCAGCTGCCTGGAGGGCCATGCCCCACCGCGCTCCGCCCAGGAATGACAGGATGAGGGCGGCATAGGCGGCGACGACAATGACCGTCAGGTCCGCCCACCTAGGCCAAAGCGCGATGGCTGCTGGCAGCGCCCAAAAAGGCGCCAGCCCCAGCAGACCGCATGTGCGAGCGACGTTTCGTGCTGCGGAGGCTGTGGCTGTCACAACGAGGCTGGGCGCCGCGCAGCGAGCAATCGGCGGACTATCCGCTGAAGCAATGGCCGGATGCGCAGGAAAAGCAAATACCCGCGCTCCAGCGCCCAGAGGCAGGGCGGAAAGGAGGCGACAAAAGCCAGAAATTTCAAGCCCGGCAGAACACGCCACATGGCGACGAAAGCTGCCGCGCCTGACACGAGAGGTCCGCCTTTGGATTGGGCGTGCAGCCGCACCAGCCGTTCCGCCCGATCCGTAGGGCA
>JAYTXV010000103.1:0-5146 GCA_043742805.1 Caulobacteraceae bacterium
CAGGAAGAAAATGATCAGCAGGGTTGCGGGCACGACCAGCTCTAGCCGCTCGACCGCCCGTTGCAGATATTCGAACTGGCCGGAATAGGCGATCGAGACCCCGGGTGAGAGCTTGACGTCCTTCGCCACGGACCGTTGCAGGTCACCGACAACCGACGCCAAGTCGCGACCGCGCACGTCGACGTAGACCCAGGTCGAGGGCCGGCCGTTCTCCGTCTTGAGCATCGGAGGGCCTTCGGCGATCTGTAGCTTGGCGACCGTGCCCAGGGTGATCTGCTGGCCGCCTGGCGTGAGGATGGGTAGTGCTCGCAGGCCCTCAAGGCTGTCCCGCAAATCTCGCGGATAGCGGACGCTGATGGGGTAGCGGGCGAGGCCCTCTACCGTCTGTCCGACATTGTCGCCGCCGATCGCACCGGAAACGATCGACTGCACATCGGCTACGTTGAGGCCGTAGCGGCTGGCGGCGGCACGGTCGATATCGACATCGACGTAGCGCCCGCCGGTAAGGCGCTCAGCCAGGGCGGAACTGACGCCCGGCACGGTCTTGGCGACCGTCTCGACATCGCGAGCGATACGGTCCAGCTCGGCAAGATCGGACCCCGACACCTTCACCCCGATCGGGCTCTTGATGCCCGTGGCCAGCATGTCGATGCGGTTGCGGATCGGGGGCACCCAGACATTGGCGAGACCTGGGACCTTGACGGTCCGGTCCAGCTCCTCGACCAGTCTCTCCGGCGTCATGCCCGGTCGCCACTGGCTCTGCGGTTTAAACTGGATCGTGGTCTCGAACATTTCCAGCGGCGCCGGATCGGTGGCGGTCTCCGCGCGCCCAGCCTTGCCGAACACGGTCTCCACTTCGGGCACGGTCTTGATCAGCCGGTCGGTCTGCTGCAACAGCTGGGACGCCTTGGCCACGGAAAGACCAGGCAGAGCCGAGGGCATGTAAAGCAGGTCGCCCTCATTGATCTGGGGCATGAACTCGCCGCCTAAGCGCGTCAGGGGCCAAGCTGTGGTCGCGAAGATGAGCGCGGCGATGACCAGGGTCGTCTTCGGCCGCAGCATCACCCAGTCCAGGATCGGTTTGTAGATGGCGGCGAGCCAGCGATTGACCGGATTGCTGCTCTCCGGCGGGATGCGGCCGCGGATCAGCCAGCCCATCAAGACCGGAACGAGAGTCACCGACAGGATCGCCGCCCCACCCATGGCGTAGCTTTTGGTGAAGGCCAGCGGCGCGAACAGCCGCCCTTCCTGGCCCTGCAGCGAAAACACCGGCACGAAGCTCAAGGTGATGATGATCAGGCTGAGGAACAGAGCCGGCCCCACCTCGGCGGCCGCATCGGTGATCACGATCCAGCGTTTCTCGCCCCGCAGGCGCTCGTCCGGGTGATCGTGTTCCCATCGCTCGATCTTCTTGTGGGCGTTCTCGATCATCACCACGGCGGCGTCGACCATCGCGCCGATCGCGATGGCGATGCCGCTGAGCGACATGATGTTGGCGTTTAGCCCCTGCATCCGCATGACCACGAAGGCGAAGGCCAGGCCGAGTGGCAGGGTGAGGATGGCCACCAGCGCCGAGCGGACGTGGCCTAGGAAGAGGGCGCAGACCAGGGCGACGACAATAAACTCTTCGATCAGCTTTTCCCGCAGGTTGCCGATCGAGCGGTCGATGAGCTGGGAGCGATCGTAGGTCGGGACGATCTCAACGCCGACCGGCAAGCTCTTCTTCAGCTCCTCGAGTTTGACTTTCACCGCCGCGATGGTTTCGCGGGCATTGTTCCCCGACCGCAGGATCACTACCCCGCCGGCGACCTCGCCCTGGCCGTTCAACTCGGCGACGCCCCGCCGCATCTCGGGGCCGATCTGGATTGTGGCGACATCGCCGAGCCGCACCGGCACGCCGCCGGCCGCCGTCTTCAGGGGAATGGCGCGGAAGTCGTCCAGAGTCTTTAGATAGCCGGAGGCGCGGACCATGTATTCGGCCTCGGCCAGCTCCAGGACGGAACCGCCGGTTTCCTGGTTGGCTGCCTGGATCGCGGTGACCACCTGCCGGTGGGTGACGCCGTAGGCGGCCAGTTTCAGCGGGTCGAGCACCACTTGATACTGCTTGACCATCCCGCCGATCGAGGCGACCTCAGCAACGCCGCGCAGGGTCTTCAGCTCGTAGCGCAGGAACCAGTCCTGCAGAGAGCGAAGCTCGGACAGGTCATGGTGGCCAGTCCGATCAACAAGGGCGTATTCGTAGATCCAGCCGACCCCGGTGGCGTCCGGCCCGAGCGCCGGCTTGGCGCCTTCCGGCATGCGGCTCTGCACCTGACTGAGATATTCGAGAACCCGCGAGCGCGCCCAATAGAGGTCGGTGCCGTCCTCGAACAGCACATAGACGAAGCTGTCGCCGAAAAACGAATAGCCCCGCACCGTCTTGGCTCCGGGGACCGACAGCATCGTCGTCGCCAAGGGATAGGTGACTTGGTTCTCGACGATCTGCGGCGCTTGGCCTGAATAGGGTGTGCGGATGATCACCTGGACATCCGACAGGTCTGGGAGAGCATCGACTGGCGTCGAGCGCACGGCCAGGACGCCCGCGGCCAGCAGCGCAAGCGCGCCAAGCACCACGAAGATGCGGTGACGGACCGACAGTCGGATCAAGGCCGCGATCATTTGCCGGCCACCGGGCTGAGGCGGCGGATCACCGGGCCGTCGGACTTTTGTTCGAACCCGAAGCCGACGCGATCTCCGACCTTCCTACCCTCGGCGAGGGATGGCGGATCGAGTCTGAAGGTCATGGTCATTGCCGGCCAGCCGATCGCGGGGACTGATTGATGACTGAGGGTGATGGAATCGGCGGTCAGCGCCTCAATCCGCCCCCGGGACTCGTAGAGCGCCGCCTTGGGCACGGCGGAGCCCCTTTGAGGCGCGGTCGCCTTGGCTAGCGGCCGGGCCTGGACGCCCGCCAGGCTGGCCTCCGAATCGATCAGGAATTGCCCCGAGGCGACAACCTTCTGCCCTTCATCGAGACCCACCAGGATTTCGGTGCGATCCCCGTCCTCGCGTCCAATTTGCACTTCGACCGGCTTGAAGCGACCGCCGTCCGCAGCGACCATCACCAGGGCTCGCTTTCCGGTCCGGATCACTGCTTCGGACGGAACGAACAGCGCCGGCTGGGCTGCGCCGCTCAAGTGGACGGTGGCGAACATCCCCGGGTGCAGACGGCCGGCGGGGTTCGGAAGCTCAATACGGACCTGCAGCGTATGGCTGTCGATCTGGGTGGTGGGCAGGATCGCGGTCACGCGACCATTGAAGGTCTCGCCCGGAAACGCCGCCAACTCCGAACGGGCTACTTGGCCCACCTTCACCTGGCCGCCCAACGCCTCCGGCACGGCCGCGTTCAGCCAGACCGAACCCAATCCCGAGACCTGGGCCAGCGTCTGGCCCATGCTCACGGTCATGCCCTGGCGGACATCGAGGGTCTGGATGACGCCGCCTTGCGGGGTGGACACCGTCACGACCGTCCGGGCGCGGCCGTCGCGGGCCACGGCCTCGATCAGGCTCTTGGGCATCCCCAGCAGCCGGAGCCGCTGGCGCGACGCGGCTTCTAGAGCCGGACCGCCCGACTGTCGGACCGCGAGGTATTCAGCCTGGGCGCCGCCCCAACTGGGCACCAGGAGATCGGCGATCGGGGCGCCGGCTGTAACGATGTCTCCGGGCGCGCGGGCATAGACCCGCTGAACAAATCCCGCGGCCCGGGCCTGGATTATTGCCATCTGCCGCTGATTGAAGTCGAGGACGCCGGTGGCGTCCAAGCCATCGGCGAAGGTCCCCCGCTCGACGGCGGCCAATCGGACGCCGAGACTTTGGATGGTCGCCGGGTCGATCTGGACCCCCGGCGTGGCGCCGCCAGCGGCGTCGGCCGCGAAGCGAGGGACCAGCTGCATGTCCATGAATGGCGACTTGCCTGGCTTATCGAAATGCTGCGCCGGGACCATTGGATCATACCAATAGAGCGGCTTAGTCCCCGGAAGGTCAGCGGTGGCCGAAAGCAGGGTGCGGTGTTTATGTAGTTGGGCGACGCTGTATCCGCCGGCCCCGGCGAGGGCCGCGATCGCCACGCCCGCGAGCGCCAAGCGCGCGGGAGACAAGGACGAGATGATCATTGGGCTTGAGCTCCAAAGGTCAGGACGATCCGGGCGCCGTCGCGGGCCACGGCGGCTTCCCGGTCGATGGCGTCGACCCGAGCCTCGGCCAGGCCGAGGAAGGCCTGCAGCACGTCGGACAAGCTGGCCGTGCCCGCGCCGTAGGCCGCCGTCTCGAAGTCGGCCCGGCGCTTGGCCAAGGGGACGAGAATCTCAAGCGCCCTGTGCAGGCGGTCGTGGTGCATGGCGTGGTCGGCCAGACTTGCGTCAAGGGTAGCGACCAGATCCCGGCGCGCCGCCTCCCGCTCGAGCCGGACCCTCCCCGCCGTATCGGCGCGCGCGGCGATGATCGGGTCCTGCCGGGTCGAGGCAAACAGGGGCAGACTTACCGTCGCCTGCACCATCACCATGTCGCCGAAGCGCGGATCGCGATGCTGATAGGCCAGCTCCCAGCTCCAGTCGGAGTGTTTGTCGGCCTTGGCGGCGTCGACGTCCGCGTCCGCTTGGCGGCCCATCGCGTCATAGACCGCGAGCGCCGGGAGTTGATCAAGCCCCGCGCGTAAAGCGGCGGCGTCAATAGGATAGCCGGGCGGATCGCCAGCGACCTCCGCATCCGCGTCCCCTGTCCAACGCACCAGCTCGGAGCGGGCCTTGCCAACGGCCGCGACGAGGTCCGCGCGCCGGTCGCCCAGGACCGCCGTCAATTGGTCAGGCTCCAGGGATTGGGCGGGGCGCATTGCGCCCGAGGTGACTTGAGACGGCGCCGCGTCGCGAAGATGGGCCAAGGCTTTATCAATTTGATCGAGTGCCGCGAGCCGTCGTTCGCCGTAGAAGAGGTCGATCCAGGCGAGCGCTGTGTCGAGCCTGACGTCGCGGCCCTGCGCGGTCTCGTTGGCTTCGGCCGCGCCGATATCCGCGGCCGCGCGCTCGCGCGCCGAACGGCGTTTGGCGCCGTTGGGAACATCCTGCAGGACCCCTATCCGGGCATCGCTGAAATCGTCGCGCTCGGGGTGACC
>JAYTXV010000104.1:0-5034 GCA_043742805.1 Caulobacteraceae bacterium
CACCGCCGAATTGGTGACGATCTCCTGGCCGTCGGCCGCCGGCAGAGCGCAGGAGGCCTGGGGTTTCGGTGGGCCGGGCTTTACCTCGACCAGACACATTCGGCAGTTGCCGGCGATCGACAGACGCTCATGGTAGCAGAAACGCGGGATCTCCTCCCCCGCCAGTTCGGCGACCTGCAGAACGGTCATGCCGTTGTCGAACTCGATCTCGACGCCGTTTACCTTGGCTTTTGGCAATTTCGGTATCCTAGCGGGGAGCGTCGACCATGGGCGGGGGCGATACGCCCCTACTCCGCGGCGATCAAGGTCGCGCCCGGCACATTAGCTCGGCGGATGCGATAGTTGGCGATCCGCTGTTCAATCTCCGGACGGAAATGACGAAACAGCCCCTGGATCGGCCAGGCGGCCGCGTCGCCGAGGCCGCAGATGGTGTGCCCCTCAACCTGGCTGGCCACGTCGAGCAGCATGTCGATCTCTTTGGGCTCGGCCTCGCCGGTCACCATCCGCTCCATGATTCGCCACATCCAGCCCGTGCCTTCCCGGCAAGGCGTGCATTGTCCGCAGCTCTCGTGCTTGTAGAAATACGAAAGTCGCGCGATGGCGGCGACGATGTCGCAATCCTTGTCCATGACAATCATAGCCGCGGTGCCGAGCCCCGATTTGCGGGACGCCAGATCGTCGAAATCCATCAGCGCGACCTCGCACTCCTCGGCCGGGATCATGCGCACCGACGAACCGCCAGGAATGATCGCCTTGAGGTTGCCCCAGCCGCCGCGCACACCACCGAAGTGGTCGTCGATCAGTTGCCGCAGTGAGATGGACATTGCTTCCTCGACCACGCACGGCTTGTTGACGTGGCCCGAGGCGCTCATCAGCTTGGTGCCGGAATTCTTGGGCCGGCCGAAACCGAGGAACCACTCCGCGCCGCGCCGCAAGATTTCCGGCGTCACGGCGATGGTTTCGACGTTATTGACGGTCGTCGGACAACCATAGACGCCAGCGCCGGCTGGAAACGGCGGCTTCAGCCTCGGCTGACCCTTCTTGCCCTCCAGGCTTTCCAGCAGGGCCATTTCGTCGCCGCAAATATACGCGCCGCCGCCGTGGGTGACGCGAATGTTCAAATCCCAGCCGTGGATATTGTCCTTGCCGATCAGGCGGGCTTCGGTGGCCTGGATCAGCGCCGCTTCGAGGCGCTCGCGCTCAAGCACATATTCGCCACGGATATAGATGAAACAGTCATGGGCGCGGATGGCATAAGAAGCCACCAGACAGCCCTCGATCAGGCGATGCGGGTCATTCCGCATGATCTCGCGGTCCTTGCAGGTGCCGGGTTCGGACTCGTCGGCGTTGACCACCAGATAGTGAGGACGTTCCCCCATGTGCTTGGGCATGAAGGTCCACTTCAGCCCCGTAGCGAAGCCCGCCCCACCCCGGCCGCGCAGACCGGAGGCCTTGATCTGGTCGCAGATCCATTCGGGCGTCTGGGACAGCATTTCGGCCGTCGCGTTCCACACCCCACGCGCCTTGGCGCCCTCGAGACCCCAATCGCGCAGGCCATAGAGGTTGGTGAAAATGCGGTCTTTATCTTCGAGAATACCAATCATGACCAACTCTTAAGACTCTGGTTTTTGCCCGTCGGGGCGCGGGCGCGCAGATAGGCGACGCGTTTTACAAGCGCGTAAGCGAATACACCCCAACCGAACACGATCACTGAAACGCCGATATAGGTGAGCCAGCGCGGCGCCCCAGGCATGTAGCGCCCGGCGATCATCGCCAGGGCTCCCACCAGGCAGACGACGAAACCGATGTTCTTCAGGGTGCGAAACAGCACCGCGAATGATTCGACCGGCACGACTGGGGCCGCGTTCACTGAGCGGCGGCCACGACGTTGGGCAGACCACCAAGCGGCCGGGCACGGGAACCATCATAGAGCGCGGAATCGGTGAGGGTCAGAGGGTCGCCCGCGGGCGCCGAGGCCTGACGACCGATGGCCGAGCCGGGAGCCGGCGGATGGCCGGAAGCGAAGCCATCAAGGATGGCGCCCAGGGATTCGGGGGTTAGATCTTCGTAATAGTAGTCGTTGATCGCCACTATGGGTGCATTGGCGCAGGCGCCCAGGCACTCCACCTCTTCCCACGAAAAACGGCTATCGGCGGAACAATGGTCTTTTGCGCCGATCCGGGCGCGCAATACCGCCTTCAAATCATTGGCCCCGCGCAGCATGCAGGGGGTCGTTCCACAGAGCTGGACATGCGCTACCTTACCGACCGGGCTGAGCTGGAACATAGTGTAGAATGTCGCGATTTCCAGCACCCGGATCACTGGCATGGAGAGCAATTCGGCAACCACCCGGAGGGCGGGCTCGCATACCCAACCCTCTTGTTTTTGCGCCAGCCACAGCAGTGGAAGCACCGCGGATTGTTGGCGGCCGTCGGGGAACTTGGCGATCCACCACTGAATCTGATCCGAAAGTTCGGGCGCGAAAGCGAACGATGCGGGCTGATCCTTGGCAAGACGACGTACGCTCAACGGTCAACCTCCCCGAAAACGATGTCCAGGGACCCCAGGATGGCGCCGACGTCTGCCAGCATATGGCCGCGATTGAGCCAGTCCATCGCCGACAGGTGGACGAAGCTCGGCGCGCGGATTTTGCAGCGATAGGGTTTGTTGGTGCCGTCACTCACCAGATAAACACCAAATTCACCCTTGGGCGCCTCAACGGCGACGTAGACCTCGCCAGCGGGCACGTGGAACCCCTCGCTGTAGAGCTTGAAGTGGTGGATCAGCGCTTCCATCGAGCGCTTCATTTCGCCTCGCCTTGGCGGCGCAACCTTGTGATCCTCCGACAACACCAGTCCCGGTGTCTTGCGCAGGCGTTCCACGCACTGGTGCATGATGCGCGTCGACTGACGCATTTCCTCGATTCGGCACAGATAGCGATCGTAGCAATCGCCATTCAAACCAAGCGGGATTTCAAACTCCAGATCGTCGTAGCATTCATACGGCTGGTTGCGTCGAAGATCCCAGGCCACGCCCGAGCCGCGCAGCATCACGCCGCTGAAACCCCACTCCACGGCCTGTTGCTTGCTCACCACGCCGATATCGACATTGCGCTGTTTGAAGATGCGATTGCCTGTCAGAAGGCCTTCGATGTCGTCCAGAACCTGGGGGAACGCCTTCGCCCAGGTGTCGATGTCTTCGATCAGGGCCGGTGGGAGGTCCTGTCGCACGCCACCCGGACGGAAATAGTTGGCGTGCACACGGGCGCCCGAGGCGCGCTCATAGATCACCATCAGCTTCTCGCGCTCTTCGAATCCCCAGCAGATCGGGGCCAGCGCGCCGACGTCCATCGCCTGGGTGGTGACGTTCATCAGGTGATTGAGGATGCGGCCGATTTCGCAATACAGCACCCGGATCAGTTGTCCGCGGATTGGAACATCGAGGCCCATCATTCGCTCGATGGCGATGACGAACGCGTGCTCCTGGTTCATCGGCGAGACATAGTCGAGGCGGTCGAAATAGGGGGTGTTCTGGGTATAGGGACGAGCCTCCATCAGCTTCTCGGTGCCGCGATGCAGCAGGCCGATGTGCGGATCGACCCGCTCCACCAGTTCACCGTCCAACTCGAGAATCAGACGCAGCACACCGTGCGCGGCGGGGTGTTGGGGGCCGAAGTTGATGTTGAATTTACGAACCGGCGTCTCGGGGCTGGCCGGCGAGTCGTGCTCGCCCAGGTATCCTGCTTCGATGGTCATCAGCCGCGCTCCGCTTTTTCCTCGCCCGCAGCCTCATGGCCAGGCTTGGCGTAGTCGGCTCCTTCCCAAGGGGAAAGGAAATCCCAGCTGCGAAACTCTACGGATTTCACCGGTTCATAGATCACCCGCTTGAGTTCGTCGTCGTAGCGGACCTCCACGTAGCCGGTCATCGGGAAATCCTTGCGCAGGGGATGACCGTGGAAACCATAATCGGTCAGCAGACGGCGAAGGTCGGGGTGACCGGAAAAGAACACGCCATACATATCGAAGGCCTCGCGCTCAAACCAATCGGCCCCCGGAAAAATGGTGGCGACGGACGGCACGGGCGTGTCTTCGTCGGTCTGGATCTTGACCCGGATGCGGTGGTTCCTGGTCATCGACAGCAGATGATAGACCACATTAAAACGGCGAGGACGCTGGGGATAGTCGGCCCCGCAGAGATCCATCAGCTGGTGAAATCGCAGGGCGGGGTCATCGCGCAGGAAAACCAGCGCCTCGACGATGGTTTCGGCTGGAGCAGTGACGGTAAGCTCGCCGAACGCCACGGTGAAAGCATCCATCAAGCCGCCCGAACCGGCCACGACCTTCTCGCCCAGTTCGGTGAGCGTCGAATCGGATAGTTTCCAGTTCATCGCCGCTCCCTCAACGCTCTATCGTGCCGGTGCGGCGTATCTTTTTCTGTAATTGCAGCACACCGTACAGAAGCGCCTCCGCCGTCGGCGGACAACCAGGGATGTAGATGTCCACCGGTACTATGCGATCACAGCCGCGCACCACTGAATAACTGAAATAGTAATAGCCGCCGCCGTTGGCGCAACTGCCCATCGAGATCACATAGCGCGGCTCTGGCATCTGGTCGTAGACCTTGCGCAGGGCCGGAGCCATCTTGTTGGTCAGGGTGCCGGCGACGATCATCACGTCCGATTGGCGCGGGCTGCCGCGCGGCGCAGCCCCGAACCGTTCGATGTCATAGCGGGGATTGCCGACCTGCATCAGTTCGATGGCACAGCAGGCCAAGGCAAAGGTCATCCACATCAGCGAGCCGGTGCGGGCCCAGGTGATAAGATCGTCGGCGGCGGCGACGACGAAACCCTTATCGGCCAGTTGGCTGGTGACGCCATCGAAATAGGGGTCATGGGTGGCCAGATCACAACCCTCCGCCCCCGCGCGAGCGCCCAAAAGCGCCGGCGTGCCGCCAGGAATGATCACTCCCATTCGAGAGCTCCCTTCTTCCATTCATAAATAAAGCCGACGGTCAGAATGCCCAGAAAACTCATCA
>JAYTXV010000105.1:0-5860 GCA_043742805.1 Caulobacteraceae bacterium
GCCGATCGGCTGGCCATGGCGGGACCGGAGGTTCCCGCGGGCAAATACGGCGAGGCGGCCCTGACCAACCTGGGCGTCTGGCCCAGCGTTCAGGACAAACTCGCGCGCGCGGAAAATGTCCGGTCGGCGATGGCGTTCGTGGCCAGGGGCGAGACCCCTCTGGGGATCGTCTACGATACCGACGCCAGGGTCGAGCCCAAGGTGCGCGTGGTCGGTCTGTTTCCGGACTCCAGCCACCCCGCTATACTCTATCCGGCCGCCCTGGTGGCGGCCTCGAAAAACCCCGATGGAGCTTCCTTTCTCAAATTCCTCAGGGGGCCAGCCGCCGCGGCAATCTTCCAGTCCTACGGGTTCAAAATGTTGGCGGGACGGTGATCACGAACAGGCGAGGTTGCCACTCGCCAGACTGACCGTCTAACCCAAGCCCGTGACAAATCATTTGGGGCGGCGGAATGCGACTTCTTAGGACCGCGGCTTTTGGTTTCGTGTGCCTTGGCGCCAGCGGAGCCTGGGGTGACACGCCTGTCACAACGGAAAACCTGGAGGTCACCGCCACGCGAGTCCCGGAACCGGCCGATCGCGTGCCCGTCTATATCACCGTCATCAGTGGCGATGAATTGCGCGCGCGTCATGTCACCGACCTGAGAGGTGTCATGGCGACCGTCGCGGGGGCCGAGGCTCCGGCCGGCGGCGACGCGGGTCCGGCCAGCGCCGTTCCATCATTCTGGGGCCTGCACGAATTCGACGCCTTCTTGATGGTCGTGGACGGCGTTCCCCTGGGCGGCGCCTTCAACCCCGCGATCCCGGACCTCGATCTGACCAATGTGGAGCGCATCGAGGTGCTCAAAGGCGCCGCGCCCGTGTTGTTCGGCGCCACCGCCTTTGTCGGGGTGATCCAGGTCATCCACTACCCCGCCGGCGCGGCCTCAAACACGTTCTCGGCCGGCTATGGAAGCCAGGGGTCCTGGCGGGCCGCCGGGGCGTTCGCGCTGCCGTCGATCGCCGGCGTCAGCCAATCCCTGGCTCTCGATTTCAAACGCGACGGCTATCAAGACACCAGAGAGCATGTCCGAAAGTTCGAAGGGCTCTATCGCGCCGCCGGGGATGTCGCTGGCGGAACCCTGAGCCTGGACCTCGACGCAACTGTGGTCCGCTCCGTTCCGCCCAGCCCAACGCCGCGTGTCGGAGACGCTCTGACCGATCTCGTTCCGATCGACGCCAACTATAACCCCACCGACGCCCGCCTCGACGAGGATCGCACGCATGGCGCGCTGTCCTATTCGCACCCCACGCCGCTTGGAGAATGGACCTCCACCCTGTCCCTCGCCTACTCGCATATCGACGATGTGCGAGGCTTTCTCCGACCAGATCTCGTGAACGCCGATAGTCAGATTCAGGGACGGGACATCGACGACGACTATGCCGACACCCACATCAGCAGCGAAATCGGCCACAGCCTGAACGTTACCTGGGGCGCCGACTTGCTCTATGGACGTGCAACGCAAGCCAGCCGCAACGGCGGGTATTTTCCAGCGCTGGATGGTTCAACGCCCCTGCCCCGCACCACGGATCTGCATGTGGACGAAATCAACGGTGTCTACGACCGGCGCGTTTTCTCGGGTCAATATATCCAGCTCGACTGGAAGGCGGGATCGCGTTGGGACTTCAATGGCGGGCTTCGGCTGAACGAGACCTATGAGAGCAAACGCTCGGCCCATATCGATGGATTCGATCCCAGCGCCGACACCTTCGACGATCGCAAGCGCAGCGTCACGCGGCTGTCGGGGATGGTCGGCGCCAGCTACCTCGCCTGGACCGCCGGTCGCGACGAGCTAGTGGTCTACGTCAACTATCGGGACACCTTCAAACCCGCGGCGGTGGACTTCGGACCAGACAATACGCCGGACATCCTCAAGCCCGAGACCGCGCGCAGCTATGAAGCCGGGATCAAGGGCCGGCTGGCCGACGGCCGGATCGACTATCAGGCCGGTTTTTTCCTTCTGGACTTTGAAAATCTGGTGGTGGCGACCTTAGACGCCAACGGTGCGCGCATCTTTGAGAACGCAGGTGCGGAACGCCTCAAAGGCGTCGAGACCGAAGGCCGCTGGCGGCTGGCTCCGGGCTTGAGCCTCAACGCCGCCGGGAGTTGGCACGACGCTGTCTTCACCCACTATGAGGACGCGGTAGGTGACATATCCGGCAACCAGCTCACGCTGTCGCCCCATTGGCTGGGATCACTGGGCCTGATCTATGCGCCGCCTTCTGGCATATTCGGCTCGGTCGATGCCACCTACGTCGGCAGCCGCTACCTCGATCTGGGAAACACCGCGCTCGCCGGGGCCTACGCCACGGTTGACGCCACAGTCGGTTATCGCTGGCGGCGCTACAGCCTGTCGGTGAATGGATCGAACCTCTCCGACCAGCGACCGCCGGTCACCGCCAGCGAATTCGGCGACCAGTCCTATTATCGCCTGGTGGGGCGAAAGGTGTTCGTGGACCTCACGGCCCAGTTTTGAGGCCGGGTCCCCTTCACGTTTAGAACGGCCTCAAAATTCGCTGCGTTCTGTAACCATGCCGGGTGACCTCGCGAAGTGATCAATGTCGCCGGCCATCAAGAGTAGTAGCTGCTGGGCGTTCGCTTACGTCTGTGCGCACTATCGGCGAGCCGTCGACAGGAGCACCCATGAGCCTTGAATTCAGCCATCCGGAGAGCACGGACACGGTTTTGGCGGTCGGATCAAAATCGGCGCCGCCGTCCAGGCCGCGCGAGGTGATCTATCGCCATACGTTCCTGGTCCGCCTTACGCACTGGCTCAACGCCCTGGCGATCGTCGTCCTGCTCGGTAGCGGGTTGAACATCTTCAACGCCCACCCCCACCTTTACTGGGGACAGAAGGGCAGCGAACTCGACCAGCCGTTCCTGTCCGTCGGCCACGTCGCGGCCGCCACTGGCGAGCGAGGCGTCACCACCATCGGGAGCTTGAAATTCGACACCACCGGCTTTCTCGGCGTGTCGAAATTCAATGGCCAGCAGCTTGACAAGGCCTGGCCGTCCTGGCTGACGATTCCGAGTTCCCAGGATCTGGCGAACGCGCGGCATTGGCATTTCCTGTTTGCCTGGGTGCTGGCCGCCAACGGTCTCGCCTACCTGATCTGGAGCCTGGTGAGCCGACATGCGCGGCGAGACCTCGTGCCCACTGTCGACGATCTCAAAAGTATTCCCCGCTCAGTCCTTGACCACATCCAACTGAAACACCCGACCGGAGAGGCGGCCAAACGCTACAATGTGCTACAGCGCCTGGCCTATCTGGGCGTGATCACGCTGATCAGCCTGATGGTCCTGACCGGCCTGACCATGTCGCCAGGGTTCAATGCCTTCGCGCCCTGGCTTCTGGACTTGTTCGGCGGTCGCCAATCGGCCAGATCCCTGCACTTCATCTACGCTTCGGGCGTTGTGGCCTTCATCGTTGTGCACCTCGTCGAGGTGATGCTGGCCGGGCCGATCAATGAGGTTAGATCGATGATCACCGGGCGCTTCGTCATTCCTCAAGACCACAAATAGGGCGAGCCCCAAACCATGACCCTGATCACCCGTCGAAACGCCCTGATCGCCGGACTCGGTGGGTCTGGCCTCGCCCTGTCCGGCTGCGCCAAAGTCACATTCGCCGACAGCCTTACCGACAGCGCGGGTTTCCAACACGTCCTCGCCCAAGCCGAGGGCTGGACCCTCGCCAGCCAGCGTTTCCTGCTCTCCGGCGGCGCGATGGCGAGGGAATATGCCGTCTCGGACATGTCAACCCGGTTCAAAGCCAATGGCACGCTCTACCCGACGGGCGAGGACTATGAAGACGCGGTGAACGAAGACTTCGTCAACTGGCGCCTGACCGTTGACGGGATGGTCAAACGACCAGTCTCCCTGTCGGTCGCCGAGGTTCGCAACCTGCCATCGCGAACGCAGATCACCCGGCACGACTGCGTGGAAGGCTGGAGCGCCATCGCCCAGTGGACCGGCGTGCCGGTGGGCCTGCTGCTGAAGACCGCCGGGGTGCTGCCTCAGGCCAAGTATGCCGTGTTCCATTGCGCCGACAACCTGGATGGCGAGCCTGAGAAGGGCGGTATCCAGGCGCCTGGCCAGTATTACGAAAGCCTCGCCCTGGTGGACGCGCTTCACCCCCAGACCCTGATCGCTCATGCCCAGAACGGAAAACCGCTGGATGTGGCGCACGGCGCACCGCTGAGGCTGAGGGTCGAGCGCCAGCTCGGCTACAAGCACGCGAAATATGTCCAGCGCATCGAGCTCACCGATCGGCTGTTGGGCTTCTACGGCGGCAAGGGCGGCTATTGGGAAGACCGCGGCTATGAGTGGTATGCGGGGATCTGACGCCGATCAGGCCTTGAGCCGCGACAGTCGCGCCGCCGCCGCCATGGTCGCGTCGAACCCTGCGGCGACCGCCGGCTCGTAGGCGTTCCAATCCTGGAGTTCGACGCCTTCGACGTCGGGGATGATGTCCAGGATCCGCGGGTCGCGCTTCCCGGCCATGGCGGTCGCGCTGGGCAGGGTCGCGGACCGGATCAAGACCGAAACGATCGGCGGCCCCTTGCGCCAGGCGCCCGAGGTTAGCCAGCGCCATCCCGAAGGCCGCAGCATGAGATCCTCCGGCTTCAGCCCTTGGGAAACCGCTACATCCACGGCGATGGTGACGCCGTCATGCTGTTCGCGCACCACGTCCGAGGGGAGATTGCGCACCAGGGCGCCGTCGACCAGCACATGGCCATCCTCCACCACCGGCGGCAACACCCCGGGCAGGGAAAGGGACGCCCGTATGGCCCGGCGAAGCAAACCTCGCCGATGGATATGAGGTCCTCCGCTGGTCAGGTCGGTCGAGACGCAGGTGAACGGCCGCCACAGATCGCTGATCTGTATATTGCCGAAATGAGTCTCCAGACGGCGATCCACCCGCCGCCCCCCGGTCATGGCGAGCAGGGGAAAGGCTATGTCGGAAAGCGGACTTGAGGTTACGAACGCCTCGCGGATGCGCCGGTCCAGTTCTTCATGACCCCACCCCATGGCGAGGCCCGCGGCGATCACCGCGCCCATCGATGTTCCCGCAACAAAATCGATGGGTATGCCCAGTTCGGCAAGGGCGCGGGCCACGCCTACATGGGCATAGGCTCTGGCGCCGCCCCCCGACAGCGCCAAGCCGACCGATCGGCCGGTGTAGACCCGGGCCAGCCGCGCCACGTCGGCGAGGTCGTTCTGACGAATCTGGAACAGCCGCGAGGCTGGTGCGGCGGAGAGCCAACGATCGGAGGCTTCCGGCCAGGGAGCATCGCTCGGCTGCACCAGAATGAAGTCCATCAAGCGATGACGCTGGATGGCGGTCGCCGCAAACGTAAAGGGTTCGTCCGGCAGCGCCGTCGCCGCCCCGCCCACCAGGATCAGCCGATCGATCTGGCGCCCGCAAAAGGCCGTGAACGCACGGTCTGTCCGCTCAGCCGCCATCAGCACATAGTCGTGCTCGGACTCCAGCCGGGACAGATCGGCGGTCGACATGTGTTCGTGTTCGGCCCCCAGGACAACCACCTTGTCCCCTAGCCTCCGCATGGCGCCGGCCAAGCGCTCCGCGAGGTCGCGCATCGCAACGCTGTCGCAGACCGCCACAAAACCCAGGATCGAGCTCTTGCGGCGATCGGCGGGTTCCACCGCCCCCATCGGGGTCAATGCAACCCTGGCCACCTCCGCCAGTATGGCCGGGTTTTCGCGCATCAGGACGACGGCCCTCGCGGCTGGAATGGCCGCCAGCTCGGAGTCGCGTAGGGCACTGAGGTTTGTTGCATAGGCGCGATCGCCCAGCAGCTG
>JAYTXV010000106.1:0-5173 GCA_043742805.1 Caulobacteraceae bacterium
TCGAATCCTGTCATGCGAAGGTTATGTTCGGGCTCCTGGCGCGGACATGTTTACGTATTGGAAACGGCTTGGATCGCACCAGAATTTCGGCCGCCGCCGGCGTTGGCGCGGCCAGATCATGGGTGGCGCGACCCCTGGCCTCGATCAGCATCTCCTGTTCCTCGCGGAGTTTTCTCCGGAAAGTCCGACGCGCACCACCCAGTCTGGCTGCGACTATCTTCAGCTGAGCAAGGCCTACCGGGTCGAATCTGAACAGGCTCGCGCGTCGGGTTGGGCCGTCGGACGCTTCGATGGCCATTACCTTTCGGCGCTGACCGAGCCCGCCGGCGGCGCGCTGAGCCCATCCATCATGATGTCGATCAGGCGCAACGCGCTTGGCCGCCAACCCACATTGTCGACGCCATAGGTGAAACCGATCAGGGCGCGCAGCAGATCCTTGGGATCGACGTTGGGGCGAATGTCGCCGGCGGCGCCCGCGCGCTCCACCAGCAGGAATGTGGCCTCCATGATCCGCGCGCCGGAAGATGCATAGAGCTCCGATGCGCCACCGACGATCGAGCCTAGAGCCGAGGCGATGACCTTCTTGGTGGCGATATAGTCGACGAACAATCGCATCCACTGATGCAGCGCTTCGCCCGCCGGCTGCGAGGCGAGCAGTCGCGTCGCAGCCCCGGCCAGCTCGTCGACCTCGCGGCGGTAGACGGCTTCGACGATGGCGTCGCGGGTCGGAAAGTGCCGATACAGAGTGCCGATCCCCACACCGGCCCGGCGGGCGATTTCGTCCAGGCTGACCTCCGGGCCGACATCCGCGAACGCCGCCTTGGCTGTCTCGACCAGCCGTTCGCGGTTTCGCTGTCCGTCGGCGCGGGGTTTGCGGGCCTGTCCCCTGGCCTCGACATTCACGATCGAAAGCCTCTTGTTAAACGGAGGAACCCTCCGTATAGGACCTGGAGGAACCCTCCGCTTACAGCTTTGGCCCCCGTTCGACAATGACCGTGGCGGTCCAGACTTGCGAAAGGAGGGACGAGATCGATCTCGAAGCAAACCCGACAGCGGAGAAACGCCATGACCCACACATTTGGAGCTACCTCGACCACCGACGAAGTCCTCGAAGGTGTGGACCTCCGCGGCAAGCGCATCCTGGTCACCGGCGTCTCGGCTGGCCTCGGCGTCGAGACCGCCCGCGTTCTGGCCGCGCACGGCGCCTTGGTTGTCGGCGCGGCGCGGGACCTCGACAAGGCCAAGGCCGCGACTGAGCAGGTTCGCGCCCAGGCGATGAACGGTGGCGGGCTGGAACTGATCGAGCTCGACCTGGCGTCGCTGGCCAGTGTTCGCGCCCGCGCCGACGCGCTGGTCGCCGATGGCAAGCCCTTCGACCTGGTCATCGCCAACGCCGGCGTCATGGCTTGCCCTAAAAGCCAGACGTCCGATGGGTTCGAGACCCAGTTCGGCACCAACCATCTGGGCCACTTCGTGTTCGTCAACCGCATCGCCGCGCTGTTCAAGCCGGGCTCGCGTCTGGTGAACCTGTCTTCGGCGGGCCATCGGTTTTCAGACGTCGACCTTGAGGACCCCAACTTCGAACATACTCCGTATACGGAGTTTGGCGCCTATGGCCGTTCGAAGACCGCCAACATCCTGTTCGCCGTCGAGTTCGATCGGCGACACAAGGCCGGCGGCGTTCGGGCCACGGCGGTGCACCCGGGGGTCATCCAGACCGAGCTTGGCCGCCACATGACGCCGCAGGTCATGAAGCAGTTGACCGACTCGACGGACGCGGCCAACCCGGCGTCGGGCGCACCGGCCTTCACCTGGAAATCCATCCCCCAAGGCGCGGCGACCTCTGTTTGGAGCGGCGTCGTGGCGCCGGCCGATCTGGTGGGCGGCCTCTACTGCGAGGACTGCCACGTCGCCGAGCTGGCCGAAGGCTCCGACGTTCGCGGCGGCGTTCGCGGCTACGCACTCGATGCTGACCACGCCAAGGCGCTGTGGGCCAAGAGCGAGGAGATGGTCGGCGAACGGTTCTGACGGCTCGCCCGTTGCGTCCTGTCGTAAACGGTGTCTCGCTCGACGCGGAAACGCGCTGCGGGCACTACCACGGGCCGTTGGACATCATCGCCATCAAGATGCGCTGCTGCCACGCCTATTATGCGTGCCGGGAGTGTCACGACGAACTGGCAGGTCACGACGCCGCGGTATGGCCGGTCGCCGACTGGGATGAGGCAGCGATATTGTGCGGGGCCTGCGGATTGGAATTGAGCATCCGCGACTATCTCGGCTGCGCGAACCGGTGCCCCTCCTGCGCGGCGTCCTTCAATCCCGGCTGCGCCAAACACTATCATCTGTATTTCGAGACGCGCTGAACATGGACCGTCCCGCTAAAACGGAGCGCTACTGCGTCACGCCAGCGGCTGTGGGGTGTGCGGCCGTCAGTGGACGCATACGGTTAACTAGAGCGCAAGCACAGTCTGCAGTTTGGGGGCGAGTGCGGACAAAAAATCTCCGTGGAGCTTGTGCCCGCGAGTACACACGCCAGTCCGAATGACTAATAGACGTTACAAGTAGAGCTCGGTGGCGAATGCAAGGCAGACTACGGCTGGAATCATCGGCGAGATAAAGTTAACTTTCGTCACCTTACTCGGCACAGAGGCCTCGCCTGCCCGAGCCAGGGCCGCAACCGGCGCGAAGCCGCACATTCACTGCCTGCACGGGTTCCTGGCCGATCGTCTGCCCGATGGCTGGGGTTACCAGCCTAAGCGCCGGCGGGTCCGAACCACCGCAGACAATAATAATTGCAAATTGCGATATTATGGGTTATGGTGACATTCGCAATCGCAATTTCGGAATGCACCATGCCGATACTCGACAACATCCGCCACGAAGCCTTCGCCCAGTCACGCGCCGGGGGCGCCCGACTGGAAGACGCCTATGAGGACGCTGGCTTCGCGGCGGGCAACAACCACGCCGGGCGCCTCGCCCAGACTCCCGAGGTCGCACAGCGCATCGCCGAGTTGCGCATCGACTTCCGCGCCGCCAACAGTTCGATCGAGGAGTCCAGTCCTCTGGCCTTGATCGCCGCCATGTTGCGCGTGGCCAAGGCCGGCGAGGGTCTCGCGGATGCGGCCGCCTTGAAGGAGGCCCGCCTCACGCTGCTTCAGGTTGAGCGGCTGCGCGGCATGATGGATGCGTCTCGCCAAGGGGAGAGGGCGTTGATGCTCCACAATCTTTCCAAAGAGAAAACAAGCTATTAGCGCTGGCAGGGTGCGCCAAGCCGGGCCAAAACCCGCCATTTCCCGCCATTTTTCGCTCCCCGTCGCCCCGATTCGCCGCGAGCCGCCTGGGTCCGCCGCATTTCGCCCGGCGCCGCCCGGGACCGGCCAGGGGCCGCCGGACCCCGCCGCGACCCGCCTCGCGCGGTCTTCACAGCGGCCGGCGGCGGATCACCAGATTGCGGATTTCGGTCATGTCTTCCATGGCGAACCGCACGCCCTCGCGGCCCAGACCGCTGTCCTTGACCCCGCCGTAAGGCATGTTGTCGACGCGGTAACTCGGCACGTCGCCGATCACCACCCCGCCGACATCCAGGGTGTCCCAGGCCAGCAGCATCTTTTCCAGGTCGCGGGTGAACACGCCGGCCTGCAGGCCGAAATGGGAGTCGTTGACCTCGTCCAGCGCGGCGCGGAAGTCGGTGAAGGCGCTGAGGATGGCGACCGGACCAAAGGCTTCCTCGTCGCGGATCTTGCAGCCGCCCGGAACTTTTTCCAGCAAGGTCGCCTGCAGCATCGCGCCCTCGCGGCCGCCGCCGCACAGCAGGGTGGCGCCCTTGGCCAGGGCCTCCTGAATCCAGCCGTCCAGACGCGTGGCCTCCTTCACGTCGATCATCGGGCCGATGAAGGTGTCTTCGTTCTTCGGATCGCCGCAGATCAGCGCGCCCGCCTTGGCCACCAGGATCGCCTTCAGCTCCTCATAGATCGCCGCGTGGATGATGATCCGCTGCACGCCGATGCACGACTGGCCGGACTGATAGAAGGCGCCGAAGATGATCCGGTCGGCGGCGTCGGCCAGATCGGCGTCCTGGTCGACGATCACCGCGGCGTTGCCGCCGAGCTCCAAAACCACCTTCTTCTTGCCGCAGCGCGCCTTCAGGTTCCAGCCCACGTCGGGCGAGCCGGTGAACGACAACAGCTTCAGCCGATCGTCGGTGGTGAACAGATCGGCGCCGTCACGGCTGGCGGGCAGGATCGAGAAGGCGCCCTTGGGCAGGTCGGTCTCGGCCAGCACCTCGCCGATCATGATCGCCCCCAGCGGCGTGCGCGAGGCCGGCTTCATCACGAACGGGCAGCCCACCGCCAGCGCCGGGGCGATCTTGTGCGCCGCCAGGTTGAGCGGGAAGTTGAACGGCGAGATGAACGAGCAGGGGCCGATCGGCACCCTCTTCCACATTCCCTGATAGCCCCGGGCGCGGGGGGAGATGTCCAGCGGCTGAACCTCGCCGGTCATCCGCACCGATTCCTCCGCCGCGATCCGGAAGGTGTCGATCAACCGCCCCACCTCGCCGCGAGAATCCCTGATCGGCTTGCCGGCTTCGACGCACAGCGCCATGGCCAGTTCTTCCTGGCGTTCGGTGAACCGCGTCACGCAGTGGGCCAGCACCGCCTGACGCTCATAGGCGGCCATCCTGGCCATTGGCTCGGCCGCCTCCACCGCCGCGGCGATGCCGGCGTCGATCATCGAGGCGTCGGCCAGGGCGACCCGCGTGGCGATCTCGCCGGTGAATTTGTCGGTCACCGCCAGATTCAGATTGGGCGTCTGGGCCTGGTTGGCGAGATACAGGGGATAGCTGGGCTGCAGGGCGGTCATGGGGGGTCAGACCGCCGCACTGACTTGCTTGATCTCCTTGTTGAGGATCCGGTCGTTTTCGGAATAGTCCATCGGCACCTCGATCAGCTGCACGCCGGGCAGGTTCAGGCAGGTCTCCAGCAGTTCGGTCAGGTGGGCCGCGCTGGTCACCCGGTGGCCGGTGGCGCCATAGGCTTCGGCGTATTTGACGAAGTCAGGGTTGCCGTAGGTCAGGCCCCAGTCCTTGAAGCCCATGTTGGCCTGTTTCCAGCGGATCATGCCGTAGCTGTTGTCGTTGAGGATCAGCACCACGATGTTCAGCTTCAGGCGGACG
>JAYTXV010000107.1:0-11386 GCA_043742805.1 Caulobacteraceae bacterium
CATTCCGGCCGACGGCGAGATCGTCGAGGGCGTGGCCTCGGTCAATGAATCGGCGATTACCGGAGAATCGGCCCCGGTGATCCGCGAGAGCGGCGGCGACCGATCCGCCGTAACCGGCGGCACGACCCTGGTGTCGGACTGGCTGAAGATCCGCGTCACATCGGGGCCGGGCACCAGCTTTCTCGATCGCATGATCGCGATGGTCGAAGGCGCCAATCGCCGCAAGACACCTAACGAAATCGCCCTGGCGGTGCTGCTTGCCGGCCTGACCCTGGTGTTCATGATCGCGGTGGTCAGTCTGCTGGGTCTCGGCCAGTATTCGGGTGTCAAGCTCGATCCGCTGGTGCTAGGCGCGCTGTTCGTCTGTCTGATCCCGACCACCATCGGCGGCCTGTTGTCGGCGGTGGGTATCGCCGGCATGGACCGGCTGCTGAAGGTCAACGTTCTGGCCACCTCGGGCCGCGCCGTGGAGGCGGCGGGCGACGTCGATACGCTGCTGCTCGACAAGACCGGCACCATCACTTTCGGCAACCGCATGGCGACCGAAGTCATCGCCGCGCCGGGCGTGCCGGAGGACAGGGCCCTCCAGGCCGCGGTGATGGCCTCGATCGCCGACGAGACCGCCGAGGGACGCTCGATCCTGGAGCTGGCGCGGGAGAAACACGGCCTGTCGATACCAGTCCCGGCGACCTTCAAGTCGATCCCGTTCAGCGCCACCACCCGCCTGTCCGGCCTGGACACCGCCGATGGTCAATGGCGCAAGGGCGCCGTCGACGCCATCTACCGCCTGGTCGGACTGGCCCCCGCGGATGTTCCCACCGAGGTCGCCGCGGCGGTGGATCGTATTTCCCGCTCGGGAGGCACGCCCCTGGCCTGCGCCCAGGATGGACGGCTGATGGGCGTCATTCACCTTAAGGACGTGGTCAAGCCCGGGGTGAAGGAGCGGTTCGCCGATCTGCGCCGCATGGGCCTTCGCACGGTGATGATCACCGGCGACAACCCGATCACCGCCGCCACTATCGCTTCGGAGGCCGGGGTCGATGACTTCCTCGCCGAGGCGACGCCGGAGGACAAGCTGCGCCTGATCCGCGAGGAACAACAGAAGGGCCGGCTTGTAGCGATGTGCGGCGACGGTTCCAACGACGCCCCGGCGCTGGCGCAGGCCGATGTCGGCGTGGCGATGCAGACCGGCACCCAGGCCGCCCGCGAGGCCGGCAACATGGTCGATCTCGACAGCGATCCCACCAAGCTGATCGAGATCGTCGAGGTCGGTAAGCAGCTGCTGATCACCCGCGGCGCCCTGACCACGTTCTCGATCGCCAACGACGTGGCCAAGTATTTCGCCATCATTCCGGCGATGTTCGTGGTCTCCCTGCCCGCCCTCGGCGCGATCAACATCATGGCGCTGTCCAATCCACACAGCGCCATCCTCTCGGCGGTGATCTTCAACGCCCTGGTGATCATCGCCCTGATCCCGCTGGCGCTGCGCGGGGTCAAATACCGGGCCATCGGGGCCGGGGCGCTGCTGTCGCGCAATCTGCTGATCTACGGGCTCGGCGGCGTTGTCGCGCCTTTCATCGGGATCAAGGCCATCGACCTGCTGATCCACGCCATCAATCTCGCCTAGAGGTTCCCAAAATGCTCAAAGACCTTCGTCCGGCCATCGTCAGCATGGTGCTGTTCACCCTGTTCTTCGGCCTAGCCTATCCTCTGGCGATGACCGGAGTCTTCGGTGTCATCTTCCCTGTCCAGGCTGGCGGCAGCCTGATCAAGGACGCCTCCGGCCAGGTCATCGGCTCTTCGCTGATCGCCCAGGGGTTCGCGAAACCCGAATACCTGCACCCCAGGCCTTCGGCGGCCGGAAACGGCTATGACCCGTTGAGTTCTGGCGGCACCAACATGGGTCCGCTCGACAAGAAATTGATCGACCGGGTCAAGGGCGACGCCGCCACCATCGCGAAACAGGACAACGCCCAGTCCATCCCCGCCGACGCCGTGACCACCTCCGCCAGCGGCCTTGATCCGGACATTTCGCCGGCCAACGCCACCCTGCAGGCGGCGCGGGTCGCGGCGCGGCGCGGCGTGCTGGTGGCCGATGTTCAGGCGATCGTAGACGCCCACACCACGCGGCCCTTCCTCGGCTTCGTCGGCCAGCCCGCCGTTAATGTCCTGGCGGTCAACCGCGCCCTCGACCAGAGCTTTCCCATGGCGCACCCTAAGGCCCCGTGACACCAACCGAGCCGCCCCGCCCCGATCCAGACGCCCTCCTGAAAGAGGCCAGGAAGCAGGGGCGTGGCCGTCTGAAAGTCTATCTCGGCATGGCGCCCGGGGTCGGCAAAACCTACGAGATGCTGTCGGCGGGTCGGCGGCGGATGCTGGAGGGCGTCGACGTTTCGGTCGGCGTGGTCGAGACCCACGGCCGCCGCGAAACCGAGGCGCTGCTGGACGGACTTGAAGTTCTCCCCAGGGCGCCGATCGAATATCGCGGCCGTCAGCTGATGGAGTTCGACCTGGACGGGGCGCTGCGGCGGCGTCCCTCCCTGCTTCTGGTTGATGAATACGCCCATACGAACGCCCCGGGCTCTCGCCATCCCAAGCGCTGGCAGGATGTCGAGGAACTGCTGGTCGCGGGCGTCGATGTCGACACCACCCTGAACGTGCAGCATCTCGAAAGCCTGGTCGATGTGGTCTGGAAGATCACCGGCGTGCGGGTCCGTGAGACGGTTCCGGACTCGGCCTTGTCGGCAGCCGACGAGATCGAACTGGTCGACATCACGCCTCAGGAGCTGCTGGAGCGGCTGCACGCCGGCAAGGTCTACACGGCCGACACCGCAGCCGTAGCAAGCAACAACTTCTTCAAGCCAGAGAACCTTACCGCCCTGCGCGAGATGGCCCTGCGGCGGGCGGCTCAGACTGTCGATGATCAGATGGTCGGCGCCATGCGTCGCCAGGGCATCGAGGGCCCCTGGGCGGCGGGCGAGCGTATCCTGGTCCTGATCGCCGGTGACGCCATGGCCAGTTCGCTGGTGCGCGCTGGCCGGCGCCTGGCCGATCTGATGGACGGCCCCTGGGTCGTGGCTCACGTCGAACGGCCAAACCGCTCGCCCGGCGACCCCGGGTCAGCGCGGTGGGTGGGGGAGGCCGTGAAGCTGGCAGAACAGCTTGGCGGAACCACCGTCGTTCTCACCGGCGACGATCTGCCTGGAGCGATCCTCGACTACGCGGCGCGCAACAACGTCACCCAGATCGTCATTGGCAAGTCCCGAGAGAGCATCTGGCGCACAGTTCTTGGTCGTTCGCTGGCCAACGCCTTGCTTCGCCGTTCCGGCGGCGCGGCGTTGCACTTCGTCAGCGCGGGCGCGCCGGACACGGTGCGCGCGGAATCGGCGGCGCCGCCCGCCGAGGCGGGGGCTTGGCGTCGATGGTCGGGTTATGTCGGTGGTTTCTTGCTGGTGGCCGCCGCCACCGGCCTGGCTTTCGGCCTCGACCGGTTCTCGGCCGGCGGCGATCTGGCGATGATCTTCCTCGCCAGCGTGTTGGTCAGCGGCCTGACCTTCGGGTTCCGGCCCGCCTTGTTCGCCTCGGTTCTCGCCATGCTGTCGTACAACTACTTTTTTCTCGAACCGCGATTCTCGCTGCGGATCGGACACGCTGCCGATGTCCTCACCTTCACCATCTTCTTCGCGGTGGCCGCCGCCTCGGGCTGGCTGACCGGGCGGGTCCGCGATCAGGCGCGCCTGTCGTCCAGACGCGCGGCGGCCGTCACCGCCCTGCTGGCCGCCAGCCGCCGCCTGTCGGGCGCCGCCAATCAGGAGGAGGCCGCGCGCGTCCTGGCGGAACAGGCTTCGGCGGCTTCCGGCGGGCGGGCCGTGGTGCTGTTGCCCCAGGGCCAGGACCTGGGGCGGGACATGGGCCGGGATTTGAGCCAAGCGGCCAGCGCCCCCGGAAAAGTGGACCTGTCCACCGCCGAAATGACCGCCGCCCGCTGGGCCTGGGATCGTGGCGAGGCGGCAGGAGCGGGCACCGGCACCCTGCCGCAACTTAGCTGGACCTTCCGGCCGCTGGTCGGGGTGCGGGGCCGGTCGGGCGTCGCCGGCATCGAGGTCAAGCCCCTGACCGGCATGGGCGAGGACCGTCTGGTCACCGCCATGCTCGACCAGGGCGCGGTCGCCCTGGAGCGCGCTGAACTGGCCGCCGCGACGGTGGAAAACGAGGCGCTGCGCCGCTCCGACAAACTGCGGGCGGCCCTGCTCAACTCAATCAGCCACGATCTGCGCACGCCGCTGTCGACGGTGATGGGGGCGGCCACCACCCTGATCGACTACGGGGCAACCCTGAAACCCGGAGTCGCCAGCGACCTGCTGATCAGCATCCGCGAGGAAGCCGAACGCCTGAACCGCTATGTCGGCGACCTGCTGGACATGACGCGCCTCGAAGGCGGCGCCCTGCGCACCCGCACCGAGTGGACCGACGCTCGGGACGTTCTGGGGGCGGCCATCCAGCGGATCGAACGGCGCCTGGGCGGCCGGCGCCTGACCCGCGATTTCCCGGTCGACCTGGCCGTGGTGCAGGTCGATCCCGGCTTGCTGGAACAGGCGATCGTCAACATCCTGGAGAATGCGATCGCCTATAGCCCCGATGGTTCTTTGATCGAGGTGGCGGCCTATGAGGATCGCGGCAGCGTGTTGATTTCGATCGAGGACGAGGGACCAGGCATCCCCAAGGTCGATATCGAGCGCATTTTCGAGAAATTCCGTAGGCTGGAGGAACCCACCGACCGGGCGCCCAACGATCGCAACAAGGGGGCGGGCCTTGGCCTTTCGATCGCCAAGGGCTTCATCGAAGCCATGGGCGGTCGCATCGCCGCCGCCAGTCCGCTGCTCGACGGGCGCGGGACCCGGATTCTGGTGAGCCTGCCGAAGACTCCGGGCACGTTGGCCACGCCGCCGGACGGCGCCTCGAGGTGAGCGCTCATAAACCCCGCATCCTGGTGGTCGATGACGATCCTCAGATTCATCGCTTTCTGGGACCGGCGTTGGACGCCGCCGGTTATGAGCCGGCGCGGGCGGACACCGGCGCGGCGGGTCTGGCGGCGATCGCCAACCGCCCGCCCGATGCGGTGATCCTCGATCTCGGCTTACCGGATATGGACGGCAAGACCGCTCTCGAGCGCGCCCGCGCGTTCTATGAAGGGCCAATCTTGATTCTCTCGGCCCGCGACCGCGAGCTTGAGAAGATCGAGGCGCTCGACCTGGGCGCGGTAGACTATGTTGAAAAGCCGTTCCACGTCGGCGAGCTGCTGGCCCGGCTCCGCGCCGCCCTGCGCCAGCGGCTAAACCAGAAAGGCACGCCGGCCGTGATTCGCGCCGGTGACATCGAGATCGATCTGGTCAAGCGCCTGGTGACCCGCGCGGGCGAACCGGTCCGGCTGTCTCCCCGGGAATACGACCTGCTGGCCAGGCTGGCCGAAGCCGGCGGACGGGTGGTGATGCACCGCCAGCTACTCACCGCGATCTGGGGACCGGCCAACGCCGACGACGTTCAGTATCTGCGCGTATTCGTCGGCCATCTGCGCCAAAAGCTTGAACCCGATCCCGCCACGCCGCGCTATCTGATCACCGAAAGCGGCGTGGGTTATCGGTTCGTGGCTGACTGATCCGCGCGCTCGGCGCGTTTGGCCTCGTCCCACAAGGCGTCCATTTCGGCTAGATTGGACTGCTCGGGCGATGAGCCCTTCGCCGCCAGCGCACGCTCGACATAGCCGAAGCGGCGGGTGAACTTGGCGTTGGTCTCGCGCAGGGCGTCTTCCGGATCGACGTCGAGCTCCCGGGCGATATTGGCGCAGACGAACAACACGTCGCCCAGCTCCTGGCGCGCCTTGTCGACATCTCCGGCCGCCAGCTCGGCTTCCAGTTCCGCCACCTCCTCGTGGAGCTTCTCGAGCACCCCCTGGATCGACGGCCACGCGAACCCGGCCCGGGCGGCGCGGCGGGACAGTTTGGTGGCGCGGGTCAGGGCGGGGAGGGCGATGGCAACGTCATCCAGCAGGCCAGCCGGGGCCGCGCCCTTGCCGGACCGTTCGAGCGCCTTGATCTCCTCCCAGGCTTCGGTTTGCTGCGCGGCGGTACGGATCTCGGCGTCGCCGAACACATGCGGATGGCGGCGGACCATCTTGCCGGAGATACCCCTCGCCACGTCATCAAAGTCGAAAGCGCCAGCCTCCTTGGCCATCTGGGCGTGGAACACCACCTGCAATAACAGATCGCCCAGTTCCTCGGCCAGATCGGTCATCGACCCACGCTGAATGGCGTCGGCCACCTCATAGGCCTCCTCGACCGTGTAGGGCGCGATGGTGGCGAAGGTCTGCTCCAGGTCCCAGGCGCATCCGCCCGCCGGGTCGCGCAGCCGGGCCATGATGCGTAGCAGGTCGGCGATCGGCGCCTCCGCTTGCAGGTTCATCACTCGGAGTCCGCCGCTGGCGCGCCATCGGCGGCGACCGCCTCGGCGCGATCGCGCGCGCCCAGCAATCGCCAGCCGTTCGGATCGAGGATCTCCAGCGGCGAGAAGCGGGATTTGTAGTCCATCTTGACGCTGCCACGCACCCAATAGCCGAGGTACAGATAGGGCAGGCCCAGATTGCCGGCCTGGATCGCGTGGTCGAGGATCATGAACGATCCGGGGCTGTCCCGGGAGAGACTGGGATCGAAGAAACTGTAGACCAGCGACAGCCCATCGGAGAGCTGGTCCACCAGGGTGCAGGCCATCAGCGTGCCCGGACCGCCGTCGTCCGGCCGGGTGCGATATTCGACCACATGGGTCCGGACCGAGGTGTCCTCGACCATGGCCACGAAATCCGGCCAGGCCATTTCGGCCATCCCGCCCCCCGCGTGCCGGGATGTCAGATAGCGGCGCAGCAGGTCGAATTGTTCCCGGGTCGCCTCGGCCTCCACCAGGTGGCGCACCAGACCCCGGTTGCGCGCCAGCACCCGGCGCTCCGACCGGGAGAACACATAGTCGGCGATTGGCAGGCGGGCGGAAACACAGGCCGAGCAGCTCTCGCAGGCCGGCCGGTAGGCGATGTTTTGTGACCGCCTGAACCCGTTCTGAGTCAGGGAATCATGGACCAGCGGACCTTCGAGCATCGGCAGATGCGCAAACACCTTGCGCTCCTCGCGGCCCGGCAGATAGGGGCACGGAGACGGCGCCGTCAGAAAGAACCGTAGCTGGCGGGTCGGTATATGCTGGGTCACCTAGAGCCGTCGTTGCGTGCTGCCAAATCAGCTGAGCGTTGGCGTGATTAGCAGTCATGGCGGGTCTCGGCGCAAGATGGCCGGGTAGTGAAATTCGGGATTGTCGGTTTTGGGAGCATGACGATGAAGGTTGGTTTCGTGGGTATGGGGGTTATGGGCGCGCCCATGGCCGGGCACCTGGCCGCCGCCGGCCATGAGGTGACGGTTTTTAACCGTTCGAAGGCCAAGGCGGACGCCTGGGCCGCCTCAAACCCCGGCCGTGCTGCAACCACCGTGCGCGAATCAGCTGCGGGCCGGGAACTGCTTATTCTTTGCGTCGGTAATGACGACGACGTCCGCGCTGTGGTTACCGAGGCTTTGGTCGCCCTTCCGGCCGGCGCGATCATCGTCGATCACACCACCACCTCGGCCAGGGTCGCCCGGCAGATGGCCGATCTGACCGCCGCCGCCGGCTCCACTTTCCTCGACGCGCCGGTTTCGGGCGGCGAGGCGGGCGCCAAGGCCGGCAAGCTGTCGATCATGATCGGCGGCGACGCCGGCGCCGTGACGCGCGCCTCGGCGGTGATCAGCGCCTACGCCAAGGCGATCAAGCATATGGGCGGCTCGGGCACGGGACAGCTGACCAAGATGGTCAACCAGATCTGCATCGCCGGCGTCGTCCAGGGCCTGGCCGAGGCGGTCGCCTTCGCCGGCAAGGCCGGCCTCGACCCGGCCCTGGTCTATGAGGCGGTATCCCAGGGCGCCGCCCAGTCCTGGCAGATGGACAACCGCTGGGCAACCATGGCCAAGGGCGAGTTCGAGTTCGGCTTCGCCGTCGACTGGATGCGCAAGGACCTAGGTCTGGTCCTCGACGAAGCCCGAGCCAACGGCGCCCGCGTCGAAATCACCGCCCTGGTCGACCAGTTCTACGCCGAGGTGCAGGCGATGGGCGGCCGGCGCTGGGACACGTCGAGTTTGGCCGCGCGGTTGGGGAAGTAGGGGGCGTAACCCTCTATTTGAGCAGTTGGCGGTTGGGTCGTCTCGCCAAGCTGGAGCCCCCAATCCCCCCCTTCGACGTGACTCCGCCCCTTAGGGGAGAGGAGAACGAAGGAGAGAGAGATCAGGGTTACATCTCGCCTCCCCTTTTGGGGGAGGGTGGCCGCGAAGCGGTGGAGGGGCAGCCCGCAGGGTCAACCCAGCCGGCTGCCACTTAAGCAGAGCTCTTCGCCACCGTATTTACGGTTATTAACGGTGGAAAACCGGCCGACGTGGCCGCTCAGCCCCCCAGCTTCCGCGCCGCCAACGGCGCAAAATAGGTGATCACCCCCGCGCAGCCGGCGCGTTTGAAGGCCATCAGGCTCTCCATCATCGCCCGGTCGTGGTCGATCCAGCCGTGGGCGCCGGCGGCGGCGATCATCGCGTATTCGCCGCTGACCTGAAACGCGAAGGTCGGCACGGCGAAGGTCTCGGCCACGCGCTGGACGATGTCGAGATAGGGCAGGCCGGGCTTGACCATCACCATGTCGGCGCCCTCGGCGAGATCCAGCGCCACCTCGCGCATCGCCTCATCGGTGTTGCCGGGGTCCATCTGATAGGTGGCCTTGTCGGCCGGATGGTCGGGCGCCGCCGATCCCAGCTTGGCCGAGCCGATCGCCTCGCGATACGGGCCGTAGAACGCCGAGGCGTATTTGGCCGCGTAGGACATGATCATGGTGTCGCACAGGCCCGCGGCCTCCAGCGCCGAGCGCAGGGCGCCGACGCGTCCATCCATCATGTCGGACGGCGCCAGGATGTCGCAGCCGGCCTGGGCCTGCATCAACCCCTGTTCCACCAGCCGTTCGATGGTGACCTCATTGAGAATCTTGCCGTTCTCGATCACCCCGTCGTGGCCGTGGTCGGTGAATGGATCCAGCGCCACGTCGCACATCACGCCGACCTCGGGCGCGGCGGCCTTCATCGCCCTGACCGCCCGGGCGATCAACCCGTCCGGGTCGGCCGCCCGGCCGCCGACGGCGTCCTTTCGCGACCCGTCGATCTGGGGGAAGATGGCGATGGCCGGTATACCCAGGGCCCTGGCCTCAACCGCCGCCATGGCCGCTTCCTTCACCGAAAGCCGATCGACCCCGGGCATGGCCGCCACCGGCACGCGGCCTTCGCCTTCATGCACCACCATCGACCAAATCAGGTCATTGGGCGTCAGCACGTTTTCGCGCACCAGTCGGCGCGACCAATCGGCCTGGCGCAAACGGCGCATGCGAAGGGCGGGGTAAGCGGCGAGGGAGGCTGAACGCATGAAAGTCCCGGGTGGAAAGCGGAAAGTTGCGGTGCAAAAACTGAGCGCGTGCAGAATAGAAGCGATCGCCAGTTTCGCAAACCCGCGCGCCGGGGCGCATTGCGGGACGCGACGGGAGCCGCTAGCGTTTAGCCATCCGGTGAATGGGCCGGACGGCTGGGTAGAGGGATAGCCGAATGGCGGGTGCTACACGTGTCGGTATGGGTCTGGGACGAATGTTCCAGCGAAAGTCGGTCTTACAGATCCAGTCCGACCTTGAGCATGGCGAACTGAAGCGAACCCTCGGCGCCCTGAACCTCGTGTTGCTCGGTATCGGTTGCATCATCGGCACCGGCATTTTCGTTCTGACCGGTCTCGCGGCAGCGCAATATTCCGGTCCGGCGATAACCGTCTCGTTCGTGATCACCGGCACGCTCTGCGCGTTCGTGGCGCTGTGCTACGCCGAACTCGCCTCGGCTCTGCCGGTGTCGGGATCGGCCTACTCCTACTCCTACGCCTCGATGGGTGAGCTGGCGGCCTGGGTGATGGGCATCTTGCTGGTGCTCGAATACGGCCTGTCGGCGTCCACCGTCGCGGTGGGATGGTCGGGCTATTTCGTCAGCATGCTCCAGGACTTCAATATCAACATTCCCCCGGCCCTGACCGCCGCGCCCGGCGTCGAGGTCAAGGACGCGGCGGGGCACGTCATCGCCATGGGCATGATGAACCTGCCGGCGGTGTTGATCATCGCCGCCGTCACCTGTCTGCTGATCGTCGGCGTGTCCGAATCGGCGACGGTCAACAATGTCATCGTGGCCATCAAGCTGACCGTTGTGGTGGCTTTCATCATCATCGGTTCGCGGTTCGTCAATCCGGCCAACTGGCATCCGCTGGTGCCGGCCGAAATCCCGGCGCCGCCTCCGGGCACGCCCACCGACCTGCCTCACCAGATTCTTCGCGCCTTGGGCGATGTGTTCATGGGAACCCAGCACTCGAAATACGGGGTCGGCGGCGTGATCACCGGCGCGGCCCGAATCTTCTTCGCCTATCTGGGCTTCGAGGCTGTCTCGACGGCCGGCGCGGAAGCCAAGAACCCCGCCAAGGACATGCCCCTGGGCATCATCGGCGCCTTGGTCGTGTGCACGGTGCTCTATATCGCCACTTCGGCGGTGCTGGTCGGCATCGTGCCCTACGCCCAGCTCGACACGCCCGCGCCGATCGCCCTGGCGGTGAACCGGATGGGCATGCCCTGGTTCGCTTTCCTGGTGAAGGTCGGAGCGATCGCCGGCCTGACCAGCGTCATGCTGGTGCTGCTCTACGGCCAGACCCGAATCTTCTACACCATGTCCCGCGACGGCCTGATCCCGAAGGTGATGTCGGTGGTGCACAAGAAGTTCAAGACGCCCTGGATCAACACCATCGTCGTGGGGATCATCGCTTGCTCGGCCGCCGGGTTCCGTAGCCTCGACGACCTTGCCGACCTCTCGAACGTCGGCTCGCTCGCGGCCTTTGCCCTGGTCTGCATCACGGTGATCTATCTGCGCTTCAGCAGCCCCGGCCTGCACCGGCCGTTCCGCGTGCCGCTCTATCCCGCGGTGCCGATTCTGGGCGCGGTGATGTGCCTGTTCCTGCTCAAGTCGATTCTCAACAAGCCTCAGACCGGCCCTTTCTTCCTGGCCTATGTCGGCATCGGTTTCGCGCTGTATTTTGTCTATGGCATCTGGAACTCGACGCTCAGCAAGGGGGTGGTGGTGACCGGCCACGAGGCTCCGCCGATGGAACATCCCCACGGCGACTAGGGCGACCGAACCGCTCCCGATCCAGGATGCACTGCCGCAATTGATCGCTGCGCTGAGCACTGGAAACAGGGCCGTCCTCGTTGCTC
>JAYTXV010000108.1:0-11252 GCA_043742805.1 Caulobacteraceae bacterium
CGGGCAGTCATGGACCAAACTCCGGCTGGGTTTGGGCTCACTGCGCCTACCCGGAAACGAGTTGCCGTTGGACTGACAGCACCCGAGCGTCAGTAGCGGACCGGCAAATCCCCCAAATCTAAAGGGAATGACGCTGTTTGGATCACGAACAACGCCGCACGGCAGCGCGCCCGGTGGAGACCGGCGTCTCGCAAACACTGCGATTCCGCGTCAGCCAAAATACGGAACGTGACAATTGATAACTGAACTGTTAGCCGCCTGTTGCGCGGTTCTCGGGGGGACGCTTGACCACATACCAACTGCCTGTCAGCGGGCCGCGGCGAACGCGATCCCGCCCCGAAACTTAAAAACAGAACTTACCCTGTCAATCCGGAAGGCGAATCTATGCGCTTAAATCTATCTGCAATTCAAACGCTGGGACTCGCGGCGTTCTGCACGACGGTGGCGGCTGGGTCTGTTGCCCAGGCGCAGACGTCGCCATCCAATTGCCCGACGTCGGCGACATCGTGCTCGGTAAACAATCAGACGGTTGGCGACACGTCCAACCCTTCGTCGGCTTCCGGAACAACAAGCAACAGCAGTCTGAGCGGGACATCCGCCGCCTCGAACAGTTCGGCGGCGAATGTGACCATCAGCCCGACGAACAATCCCCAGACCAACCAAAACTCGACCAATACCACCACCGGCACGATTTCGGGCGGGAACACGACCAGCAACGCCGCTGGCGGGTCATCGACGGGCAATTCAACGACCGCAACCAACACCAACTCCACCGGCCCCAGCACCGCCAGCAGCGGCAACAATACGCTCGGCGGAGCGACCGCGAGCACAGGCGCCAACACCAATACCCTTACGGGCGCAGCCATCACCACCGGGCCGAGCAATACGGCGACGACGGTGGACGCTTCCAATCATTCCATCTCGAACGAGAGGGTCATATTCATACCTCCCGTGGTCCCAGCGACGCCGCCGAGCTCGCTGGCGATAGGCAATATCGTAAAAGATACCGGGGCGTGCGGACCGTTGCAGCGGGTGCTCCGCGAGCCGGTGCAGGGGACCTTTTTTGGGCTGGTGAAGAACGCACGCGTCCAGCAGGGATATACTGAATACCTGATGCCCTACGTCGATGAACACGGGGCGCCTCAGGCTTACCACAGCGTTCCGCTGGCGAATGGCGGCTACCGGCTATTTGGCCACCAAGTTACACAATACACTACGGTCATCGGCGTCAGCGGCGTACGCAATATCGCCTTCGGTGGGGGGGGCAACGGCGGAGCCTGGGGACAGGGCGGCATGGGAACGAGCGGGTCGATGCAGCAGATGGTGACGACTATCCAACTGCGAGACTGCGAGGTGGGCGCCTTCATTCCGCAAGACATTCCCCGGCCGCCGGTGATCTATGTCGAGCCCAAGCGCATTCGTCAGTGACGCTTATCGTCTTTCTCGCCAGCGCCCTGTTGTGTTCTCCCGACCGTTGCTATCCGGCGCTTGTCGGCCGGGACACACCCATTGGCCGTTTCACTCTGCATCGCAGATATGTGCAGGCTGAAGGCTATGGGGGCGACGTCCTACAGTTCGCCGACACCCCTGGGGGAATATTCGCCATCCACCGCGTCTGGCTAGGTCGGCCGCAAGAGCATCGGGCGGAGCGCCTGGCTCGCGGCGACCCGACGCAGCGGCGATCAATTACCGGCGGGTGCATCAATGTCGCTCCGGAGGTCTACGAACAACTCATCGACGCCGACACGCTCGAGGTCAGGCCCTAGTCCCGCACGCCTGGACCATCCGCTAGCCAGACATGATCGCGATGAAGTATGGCTTTAAGATGATACTCAGGGATGTCGAAGTTGCAGTCTGTCGTTGCTGTGCACTTCAGCCATGGGGCGGATCCAGATCAGCGGCATGTAGCGATCGTCATTGAGCGGATCACCCCCCGCGAACATGGCGCCGTATTTGTCCGGCAGCGTGTCGCGGCGGGCGTAGACGCAGAAAACCTGTTGTTAGGAAGGCCGCGCGAAGCCGCGACTCGCTACTTGATCACCACGGGGTTGACTGGCGCGCCGGTGCCGTTGACCACTTTCAAGGGCGCGGCGACATAGAGGAAGTCCGACTGCCCGTCCTCGGCGCAGTCCGCAGCGAGTTTCGAGAGGTCGCAGATCTCGGTGAAGGTCACACCCAGGTTGCGCATCAGGGCGCAGTGCAACGGCAGCACCACGCCGCTCACCGGGTCGGTGGTGACCTCGTTGGCGATGGTGTCGGTGACCAGATTGGGAATCTCCATGTCCTTGAACCAGTTCACCAGTTCGGGCGAATAGGTCAGGCCAGGTTCGATGAAACCGTCGTAGAACGCCGCGGCGCCCTCGGAATAAAAGGTTTCCACAAAACCGGTGCGGATCACCAGGATGTCGCGCTTGCGAATCTCGGTATTCTGCGCGGCCGCGGCGGCCATCAGGTCCTCGTGGGTGAAGGTCTCTCCCTTGGCCAGGGCGGTCTTGCCGCGGAGGCGGGCGATGTCGAGCAGGATGCCGCGCCCGACCACGCCCTTCTCGGCGATCGGCTGGACGCCGGCCTTGGCCATGCCGCCGATGGTCGAGTTGGCGTCAAAGCCGTTGTAGAGCTTGCCGTCATACCAGACGTGGCCGAGAGCGTCGTACTGGGTCGATCCCTGGAGGTAGGCGGACATGGCGTCGTCGGCATAATGCAGGCCGCCGGGGAACTCCGGCCCCTTGCCAGAGATCCAGTGCCCCTCATCGAGGATCTGGTAGCGCTCCGATCCCCGGCGCCCCGGCCACACCGGATCGCCGCCAGGATTGCCCATCGGCACCTGCAGGGTAAACACCTTGCCCGAGCGCACCAGACGCACGGCCGCCAGCACTTCGCGCGGCCCGAGATAGTTCAGGGCGCCGACCTCATCGTCAGGCCCCCATTTACCCCAGTTGGTGGGAGAATTTTCGAGCAGATCGCCGACATAGGCGACGTGAGCGTGAGTCATGAAGGCCTCCCTACCCAAGCCCACTTCCGGGGCAAACCATGCGCCGGTGCGGCGCATTGATGAATGAAGCTATCCGGCATTTTGCCGCCAGCGACAATCCCTCCAATCATCGCCCATATTCAAACTGGATGTGCAATATTCATTGTTTGAAATGAATACAGTGATCGATCAGGCAAGCTTCGATTGCGGATAATACAAACCCTGATGTTGCAAAAACTATCCATATTAGAATCATTGGAGAAAGAGATTTGCGGTGGCAACAGATCGCCACAAAATCAACGGGCTTTGGACCGGTCTGGATTGGGGGTTTGGGCGGCATGGCCGCGCGGAACAGAGTGCCGATGATTTGTATCGGCGCGGTCCTCCTCCTGGCGGGCGCCAGGTGCGTCTGAATCGCCACCCTGTCCGGCTCGTCCCGGGACCGACAGAGATATGGCGGCTATCTGAACGCACTCGACCGGTTATGTGGCGACGCTGGTCAATGGCGAGGTGGCGTTTCGAGACGGCCGGCATACCAGGGCTCGATCCGGAAAGACGCCCCGCCACGCGCGCATCGACGCCTGATCGTTGCGAAACCAAGACTTTCGCGCTAATCTGGCCCTGCAGCAGGAAGTGAGCCACATGGCCCGCGATTTGACAGACGTCTGGACTTACGGAGCGCCGTTATTGGCGCGTCCCACGGCCATGCCCGCAAAAATTACCACCATTATGGCCATTCCGCGAACAACGGGGCGATTGCGCTCGGCCTGACGGCCAGCCGACGGATCAAAGGATCTGGAACCCCGCTCCCAACTGGAAGCGGGGTTTTTTGATGCGTGGTCCGCCGGTCCCTTCCCACCCTAAGGAGAGAGACCAATGCAGGAAGATGTATTCGATCGAAACGCCGTCCACGTGATGACTTTCACGGCGGCAGATGCGGGCGTGGCCCTTGCTGCGGTGCGGGACGAACTGGCCACCGATGGTGCACAGCTTTCCAGCTTTTCTCTGAACACGCTGAACCAGGTGGTCGATGGCACGCTGCGGCTGACCAACCTGAGTTGCGCGAAGGCGCGGGCCTGCGCCGATCGCCTGGCGGCAAGGCCGGGCGTGCACGGCGCCCGCGTCGAACATCACCTTTACCGGCCTTGATCCAGGCGCCGCGAACGGTTGTTCAGGCGATCAGAGTTGGAGACCACCGGGACCGTGACGCCCGGCGCCCGCGCCCGCCGCCCGAAATAGATCGCGGCCAGCGCGGTGGCGACGACACCCACGATGCTCGTGGCATAGGCGCTGATGACGAAGAACTGTAGCCAGTCGAGGGTGACGGCCCCAAAATTGCGCCAGATTAGCAAGGCGACACTACCCATATACCCTGAGGCGTCGGCGACATAAATCAGGAATCCCGCCGTCGCCACCTGGCCGCCGACGGCGATCAGCCGGTCGAACAGCACGGCGTTGAACGGTGTGTAGGCCGTGTAGAGCCCGGCGCCGGCCAGGATCATCCAGGCCAATGATGAAATCAGATGTGCCTGCCAAGCCAGGGTCGAGAGACCCAGCACCAGGAATCCCACCGCCATCAGAGCATGAACCACCATCAGGGCGCGCAGGTTGTCGCGAACCACGATCACCATGGCCATCGCGCCCAGGGCGATGACGGCGACAGGAAGTTCCGTGGCGGTGAAGATCCCCGCTTCGCCGCCATAGCCGAGTGCGGCCCAGATCTCGGCGGCGAAGTTGTCGCGGAAGTCGCGGAAGGCGGTGAGCGTTACATAGGCCACCACCAGCAGGACCAACCCGGGCGCATAGGTCTTGAGGAACGCCAACCGTTGCGCTCCGGTCATCGGCCCCCGTCGAACCCTTTCAGCTTCGTCCCGGGCGTCCGGCTGCGGCAACTGGCCCAGCACCCACACCGAAGCGCCCAGCAGCGGCATGAACAGGACGCCCACAGCCGCCGGCATCCAGAACGGACCGATATGGATGGTGTGAACCAGCCAGGCCCCAACCGATTTAACCACGCCCGAAGACAGAATGAAGCTGGCGCAGAGGATCGCGCCAAGCACTTCCGACACCCGCCGACCTTCCATATAGCCAAATACCAGACCCCAGATCATGCCGAGCGGCAGGCCGTTGACGAACATGCAGGCCACGTTCCACGGCGGGGGAATGAGCGCGAAACCCACCAACGCCAGCCAGGCGACACCGATCAGCGCCAGAATCGCCACACCACGATGCGCGGGACTGATCTCCGAAATCAGCTTGACCCCGATCAGCTTGGACAAGGCGTAGCCAACCGCCTGCGCCACGACCAAGGCGATCTTGTAGTCCAGTCCGAAATGCCAGCCATCCACGGCGCCGAAAGTCGCCGCCGCGAAGGGCTTGCGAAAGGCATACATCGAAAAATAGGCAAGGAAACCCGCCAGGCCCGCGACCAACGTGAAGACAACTGGGTTGGCCCGCGCTAAGGCCCGCTGAAAGCCGACGGCCAAACGGAGTTCCCTCTCGCTACATCTCAAAGGGTTTGAATCGGGAAATCACAGGCTTTGTTGGCGGTACAGATTATCGATTACAAATTTATGACAGAAAAAAGCGCCCAAGCGAGCGAATCGATACCGAAAAGAAGGTCGGTAAATTGAAGCCGTCCCGGTGGGGTCTTTATGAGACCGCCACGGGTCGGTCAACCACGACGGTCGGGTAGAACCTATTCATCAATCTGAATTTTTTCCGTCATCGAGGCTTCACAAGCGGGGGCTATGGACTGCCTGCGTCGGGATTGGTCCTGACCTTCCGTTCGGTCGAACCGTCTCAAGAATGTGCACCGTGGCATGTCTCGCCCGTTAGCATGTCCGGACGGCGACCCGGCATTCTTCTGGGGGCTAAATTTATGAGAACCAAGTATAAGATTTCGTGCGCCATCGCGGCAATTCTGGCCGGATGCGCAAGTGGCGCTTTCGCAGCAGCCGCCGACGATTCGGCCGCGTCGTCCGGTGGCCGGATCGACGAAATCCTTGTGACCGCCCAGCATCGGGATGAAACGGTTCAGAATGTCCCGTTCACCGTGCAGGCGCTCACCGGCGTGACCCTCTCAAGCCTTCACGTTGCGACACTCGACGATCTCCTCAAATACACCCCCAACGTAACTTACGGAAACAACGGCCCGGGCCAGGGCAACATCTTTCTGCGCGGCCTCAGCGCCGGGTTTGCCGGTAACCAATCCAGCGCCACGGCGGGAAATTTCCCGAACGTCGCGGTCTATCTGGACGAAGAGGCAATGCAGTTTCCGGCTCGCAACGTCGACATCTACATCGCCGACATGAATCGGGTCGAGATCCTGGAGGGTCCGCAGGGCACCCTGTTCGGCGGCGGCGCGGAAGCGGGCGCTATTCGATACATAACCAACAAGCCCAAGCTGAACCTCTATGAAGGTAATGCGGAGGCCAGCTACGGCTTCACTGAGCACGGTGGCGACAACAGCAGCGTCAACGCCACCATCAACATCCCGCTCATAAAGGACAAGCTAGCCATCCGCGCGGTGTTCTACGACGAGCGCCGTGGCGGCTATATCGACAATGTGCCAAGCACCTTCACCCGTTCGAATGCCGACCTTGGCAATTTCTATTTCGGCATCAAACCAACCAAAGGTCTCTGCCCCAATCAACTTCCGGCCGGGGCCGGCGGCTTTTGCGCCCTGCCCGGCGCACCGCAGGCCAACAACTTCGCCATCGCCCGAGCGGATCAGAACCCGACCACTTATATCGGCGCCAGGGTGTCGCTGGCCTATCAGATCAACGACGACTGGGACGTGCTGATCGCGCAAAGTCTGCAGCAACTCGACGCCGACGGCCTTTCGGTCGAATACCCCACGGGATCGGAGTTCCAGGCCCTGGCCCCGCTGCAGGTGACCGCATTCGCGCCTTCTTATGACCGGGACAGGTATGAAAATACCGCCTGGACGGTGAACGGCAAGATCGGCCCGCTGAAGGCGATCTACACAGGCAGTTACATGGAACGCAAAATTTCGCAGCAAATGGAGTATTCGAATTACTCCCGTTCGGCGGGCGGAATGTACTATCAATGTGCCGGCGGGAACGCCGGGCAAGGCCTGCTGGGGAACGGAACTGGAGCGCCGCTCGTCTGTTATTCGCCGGTGGGCTACTGGCAGGATACGGTGCGCAATACCCACCTCAGCAACGAATTCCGCCTGAGCACCCCGGACAGCTGGCGGCTCCGCGCCATCGGCGGCGTGTTCTATGAAGATTTCAAGATCTTCGACGACCAGAACTTCAACTATAAGACCATCCCCTCCTGCAGCCCGTCGAACCTCGCCGCCGCCCTGACGCCCGGTGGGCCGACCTGTGTGGCCAATGTCACCACGGCGCCGGGTTCGACCGCCAACTTTCCAGGCATCCGCGGCGATACCACGGCCTTCGGGGAAGACACCCAGCGCGGCTACAACCAACTGGCGGTTTTCGGGTCGTTCGACTACGACATCATTCCCCACGTGCTGACGGTGTCCGCTGGCACCCGATATTATCGCTACTCGGAATTCGAAGTCGGCTCGCAATACGGCACGGGCTCGGGTTGCGTGAACGTGCCCAATGGCCAATGTTCCGGCGGATTGGTGAACATCGACGCCGCCAACGACCACATCGTTTATCACGGCTTCAAGAGCCGCGCGAACGTCACCTGGCATGTCACGCCCGACGCCCTCGTCTACTACACCTTCTCACAGGGGTTCCGGCCGGGCGGATTCAACCGGTCGGTCAGCAACGTGGCGCCGTTGACCACCGACAAGACCACGGCTCAGTATCGAAAGCCCAACAGTTATGCTCCAGACTCTCTGACTAATCACGAGATTGGGGTAAAGTCGGAGCTATTTGATCATCGTTTGCAGATAAACCTGTCCGCCTACTACATGACCTGGGACAACGTGCAGTTCTTGTTTTTCAATCCAACCCAGCTGGGCAACACCACCTTCGGTGTCAACGGCCCGAGCTATAATATTGAAGGTATCGAAACCCAGTTCGTCGCTCGGGCGACCGAGCATCTGACTATCCAGGGTTCGATGTCCTACAATCACGATACCCAGTCCAGTTCGCCATGCCTGCTGGACAATATTCCTGGCACGCCCGCGTATGGCAAGTGCATTACCCAGGTGAAGAACAACCCGTTCGTGAACCCCTTCGGTTCGCTCGGCTCGACACCGGCTTTCTCGCCGGATGTGCAGGCCAATGTCCGGGCGCGCTACGAATGGCAGGTCGGGGAATACAAGGCCTTCCTCTCCGCCGGGGTCAACTATACCGGCAGCATGTACAACCAGCCCGCCACCTATAAGGCGGGCGACGGCGTGGCGATCCCTGACACCACCTATCTGCGCTATCTGCAACCCGAATACGCCACAGTCGACGCCTCGGTCGGCGTCTCAACAGATCGTTGGTCCGCCCAGATCTTCGGCACTAACCTCGGCAACTCTCGCGCCAGCACCTTCACGTCGTCGGCCCAATTCATCAGGTCTCAGGTGCCGCTGCGGCCCCTGGTGGTCGGCCTGAAAGTCGCCGCTAACTTCTGAAGCGCGTTTTCCAAAGGGGTCATATAAATAGGGGGGGCGGCGATGCCCGCCCCCCCTATTTCGATCTGGTGCCCATGGACTCGACCGACCCCGTCACGCCACCGTCCGAGGTGGAACTTGAAGTTCGCCGACTGCGAAAATTGCAGCGGGATGGCCGCCACGACGAGGCTCTGAAAGAAGCTGACGCGCGCCTACGTGATCTGCCGGAAAACCGCGATTTCCTGCTGGCCGCCGCCACCAGTTTGCGTTGCCTCCGGCGTATATCCGAGGCTCTGGCGATACTTGACCGCCTGGAGGCGTTGCAGCCGCGTTTCAGCCATCTCCACCAAGAGCGCGGCCTGTGCCAGGTGGTCCTGAAGGATGCGCCGAAGGCGATCGACGGGCTGTTGCGCGCGGTGAATATCAATCCCGCTCTGCCCGCGAGCTGGAGCATGCTTGAGGGCCTCTACCGCCTGACTGGCGACGCCGCCAACGGGGCCACCGCCGCCGCCCACGTCGAGACGCTCAAGGCCCTGCCTCCCGAGGTGGTCACGGCAACCTCGCTGTTCTCGGATGGCGACATCGCTCCCGCCGAACGCATCGTGCGCGACTATCTTTTGCGATACGGCGATCACCCGGAGGCAATGCGGCTGCTGGCCCGGATCGGTATGGCTCGCGACGTACTAGACGACGCTGAGCTCCTGTTGGAAGGGGTGCTGGCTCTGGCTCCCGAATATCGAGCGGCACGGCATGACTACGCCCAGACCCTCGCCCGGCGTCATAAATATGTTCAGGCCCGGGAACAGATCGAACGCCTGCTTGATCTGGAACCAGGCAATCCGGACTACAGATCGTTGGCGGCCTCGATCGCTGTGGGCCTTGGCGAACACGATAGAGCGATAGCCCTCTATCGAGACATGCTCGCGGACACCCCAACGTCCCCGGACGTTCACCTATGGATCGCCCATGCGCTGAAGACCGTGGGCCAGATCCCGGAGGCGATCGACGCCTACCGGGCGGCCGCCCAGGCGCGCGCTGATTTTGGCGACGCCTATTGGAGCCTGGCGAACCTCAAACTGTACAGGTTCAGCGACGAGGAGATGGCGAGCATGCGCACCCAGGAAGCGCTGGGGTCAACAGGCAAGGTGGATCGCTATCACCTGTGTTTCGCGCTTGGCAAGGCGCTGGAGGACCGAGATCAGATCGAAGAGTCATGGTCGTATTACGATAGGGGCAACGCCCTGAAACGTTCGGAGAGCCGCTACCGCCCCGAGATCATGGAGACCAACACCCGACAACAGATCGAGGTTTGCACGCGGGATTTCTTCGCGAGCCGAAGCGGTTGGGGCGATCCGCGGCCCGACCCGATCTTTATTCTTGGCCTGCCGAGATCCGGGTCCACGCTTCTCGAACAGATTCTCGCTTCCCACTCCAAGGTAGACGGCACACAGGAACTCGCCGACATTCAGCGCATCGTCCTCGAAATCCAGGGCCGGGACCCGGATCTGGACAATCCGCGCTATCCGGCCAGCCTGGCGGACATGTCGCGTGAGGACTTCGCCTGCCTAGGGGAGCGGTATCTGGCGGAAACGCGGGTCTATCGCGGCGACAGGCCATTCTTCATCGACAAGATGCCCAACAACTTCCGGCATATCGGCTTGATCCAGCTGATGCTGCCAAACGCACGGATCATCGACGCCCGGCGAAAACCGATGGCCTGTTGCTTCAGCAACCTCAAACAACTATTCGCTCAAGGTCAGGAATTTACCTATAGTATCGAAGATATATCACGCTACTACAGCACCTATATTGACCTGATGCAACATTGGAACGTTGTATTTCCCGAACGGATATTGCGCGTAGATCACGAAGAAATGGTAGATGATCTGGAGGGCGGGGTTCGGCGGATTCTGGATCATTGCGGCCTGGCGTTCGAACCGGCATGTATCGAGTTTTACAAAACTCGGCGCAGCATACGGACACCGAGTTCCGAACAGGTGCGGCGCCCCATCTTCCGTGACGGCCTCGATCAGTGGAGGAAATACGAGCCCTGGCTCGGTCCTCTCAAATTCGCCCTCGGGGCCGGGCCGGCTGATCAGCGCGATTGATGAGCCAAGCCACCAAGGCGCCAATCGCGCACAGCACCACGAAGACGACCGTCCAGGTCCACAACGGCCCCCTGGCGGCGGCCCAGCCGGCATCGGAGGCGCTGTCGGGATGGGCAGCGGCGTCGGTGGCCGCCGCCACGTCGGCGATTTCATCGTGGGGCAGATAGATTCCGCACTCCGGCGGATACCAGGGTTCCTGCTCGTCGGCCGGCTTCGGGTGCGCCGCCCGGCAGACGCGATTGGTCTGAGCCTCCGCCATCCGGCGCAGAATCTGCGATCGGTCCAGCCGGCCATTATAGGTCAGCAAACCGCTCTGGACCAACGAGTCCACCCGGTGGGCCTGCTGCTGATAGGCATCCTGATAGGGACCATTGATCATCAGCGCCGCCACCAACCAGTAGACGCCAACCAGCATGATCACCGGCCATGGCAATCTGAAGCCGGTGTCGCCGACCCGTCGCATTGGCTGAATATCCGCCATCGGGCAGAGGTCCCCTTGAAGCCTTACCGAGTCCGGGCGTTATCATGGAAAGCACGCCGCGGGGACGCGCCGAGATGGACGAACCCCATTTCAAGGGCCTAATGTTTCCGCAAGGCAAGATGAGGGCAAGGGAGAAGCAGGGACGTG
>JAYTXV010000109.1:0-2540 GCA_043742805.1 Caulobacteraceae bacterium
GGGTCGCTCGGAATTCCCCACATGTCATAGAACAGCACCGCGTCGTAGGGCGCGACATTCTCCGGCCGCAGGACGACCTGGGCGGCCGGTTGCTCGACGCAGGTGGCGTTGAAGACCGTGCTGGCGTCCAGCATGCCGTGGAAACTGCTGTAGTTGTAGGGGTGTCCCTTGGTGACGACGAGCACGTTCAAAGCCATGGCTAATTTCTCCCGGCGCGGCGCCTTGGCGGCGGCCGTCGCAGTTTTCAGAACTAGCAACATGTGCTAGTTTTGGCCAGATAAACGAAGGAAACACCCGCAAAAATGCGCGCGCTGCACGGCCAGTTGGCTATCGTCACCGGCGCCGCCAAAGGACTGGGCCTGGGCTACGCCACGGCCCTGGCCGAACAGGGTTGCGATCTCGTGATCTGCGACAAGGACCCGGTGGTCCTCGATGTGGCCGGCAAGCTGACGGGCGCCGGCTCGCGGATCACACCTATGGTCACCGACGTCAGCCAGTCGGCGGATGTCCGCCGGGTCATCGACGCGGCGCTGGACGCCTTTGGCCGCATCGACATCCTGATCAACAACGCCGGGGTCTGCCGCCGCACCTTTCCGACCGACGACGTCGAGACCTCGCTGGACAACTACGAGGCCCTGATCGGGACCAATCTGCGGGGGGCCTTCATGCTGGGGCGCGGCGTGACGCCGACCATGATCGCCCAGGGCGGCGGCCACATCATCAACATTGCCACTGACCATGTGAACACCTTCCCCGGCCGCCCGACCAACGGCTTCGGAATGATGGACCTGTACGACACGTCAAAATGGGGCCTGATCGGCCTGACCCTCACCTGGGCCCAGGCGCTGAAGCCGCATGGCGTGCGGGTCAACGCCTTCTGCATGGACGCCACCGACTCGCCGATGCTGCGCTATTTCGCGGGTCCCGACGTCTCCGAAGACGTCCAGGCGCGCTGGATGGACCCGCGCAAGGTCTGCGGTCTTGCCCTGGAGCTGATCGCCGAAGGCCCCGAGGGCCGGACGGGCGAGAACATCGGCGTCTGGTGCGGCTTCGAGATCGCTCTGACCAACTTTCCGCGTCCGCTGGCCGAACTTGAAACGTCGGTCGGCTGAGCCCTACCCGCCGCCCTATTCGGCGGCCTTGACCGCCACCGGTTCGCGAAACTTCTCGGGCAGGCCTTCGCGGCGCACCGACAAGCCTTCCATCTCCGAATTGTGAGCGTGGCAAAGGTGATGCAGGGCGATGGTGGTGTCCATCGTCGTGCGGTGGCCCATGTGGTCCTGGGCGGTGTTGACCGCCTGCTTGGTCATCTTAAGGGCGAACGCCGGCTTGTTGGCGATCCGGGCGGCCATGGCCAGGGTGTAGGTCTCAAGTTCGGCGCGCGGCACGACCTGATTCACCATTCCGAGGCGATGGGCCTCCTGGGCGTCCCAGACATCGGCGGTGAACAACAGTTCCTTCGCCTTGCGGATACCCAGCTCATAGGGGTGGTTGAAGAATTCAACGCCGCAGACGCCCATGCCCACCACCGGGTCCACGAACGTCGCGTCCTCGCTGGCGATGATCAGGTCGCACACCCAGGCCAGCATCAGGCCGCCGGCGATGCACTTGCCCTGCACCATGGCGATGGTCGGCTTGGGGAAGTCGCGCCAGCGCCGGCACATGCCGAGGAACACTTCTTGCTCGAAGCTGTACCGGCTGTGCACGCCGCCCTCCCGGGACGGCTTCCAGGGCGTGACCCGCGGATCCTCGGTATGGCCCCAGCTCTTCAGATCGTGGCCGGAGGAAAAGTGCGGGCCCTCGCCGCCCAGCAGCACCACCTTGATGTCTTCGTCATCGGCGGCCAGATCGAAGCAGGCGTTGAGGTCGTAGGTCAGCCGTCCGTTCTGGGCGTTCCGCGCCGCCGGCCGGTTCTGCATGATCTTGGCTATGTGCGGCGCCACGACTTCGTAAGTGGCCAGCTCGAATTCGGTCTTCATGGCGACTCCTGATTTTCCCAAACCGGCCTAAAGGCCGCCGGTCACATTGATGATCTCACCGGTCACCCACTTGGCGGCCGGTGAGCAAAGGTAGACGACGGCGGCGGCGATGTCCTCTTCCTCGCCCATCGTCTGCATCGGGATGCCGATGGCCTTGGTCATCGCCGGCAGCGTCTCGTCGGTGAGCTTGTAGAACTCTCTGAACACCTCAGTCGGGATCGGCCCCGGCGCGACCGCGTTGACGCGGATCTTCGGCGCCATCTCGACAGCCAAAGTCTTGGTCAGGCTGTTCACGCCAGCCTTGGCCGCCGCATAGGGACCGTTGCCCGGCGAGGCCCGGAAGGCGGCGATCGAGGAAATGTTGATGATCGAGGAGCCCTGGTTCATCCGCTTCGCCGCCGCGACGGCGCCCGCCCAGACGGCTTTGAGATTCAGGCCGTCCTGGAAATCCCACTGGTATTCCGGCACGTCGATCAGGTTGCGGATCGTGCGGTCATCGGCGCCGCCGGCGTTATTGACCCAGATAGTCAGCTTGCCGAGCGCCTTTTCGGCTTCTGCCGC
>JAYTXV010000110.1:0-2825 GCA_043742805.1 Caulobacteraceae bacterium
GTTTTTTTACAGTGGCAACAATGAGGGGCGGGAGTCGAGAGTGACCTAGAGAGAGACAGGCGCTGACCCGTCCTTGAAGCCAACGCTGGCGTGATGGCCTCATGCATCAACGGCAAATCGCCGGTTACGACCTAGGGGCCATTGTTTGTAATGTGGATGGGCATGGCGAGGCTTCCTTCGTTTACTGACCTCCGGCCTACCGCTCCGCGCCGATCATGGGAACGGCGGTAAGGCGGTCAGGGTTTCATCCAACGGCGGGCCACCAGGGTGGCGGCGAGCCAGACCACGCCGGCCAGGATCAGCAGTGCGATCGGAAGATCCCATCGACCTCCGGCCAAAACGGCGCCGACAGTGCGCCCGGCGATGGCGGTGAGGATGATCTTCGGCACGATTCCCAGAGCTGTGCCGGCCGTGAAATCCAGCAGGCCGATCGAGGTCAGTCCGGCGGCCACATTGATCGCCACGAACGGCGCAAACGGAACCAATCGAATCACCAGGCTGGCGATGAAACCGTTGCGGTCCATCAGGCGGACCAATCGCGAAATTGTGACGCCGGTAGCCAGCGCCGCCAGTCCGCGCCCCCAAATCCGCGCCATTGCGAAACCGAGCAGAGCGGACACCATGGTTCCCACCCAACTGTAAGCCGCGCCCAGCCAGGGACCGAACGTCGCCACGGCCGCCGCGATCAATACGAACTGCGGAACGCCGAGGAAGGCCAGGGCGGCGAAGGCCGTCACGGCGGCCGGGAGAGCGAACGGCCCTTTCGCAGCGGAAAGCCAAGCCCTGGCGGCCCCGGGGCCGTCGAGCCCCAGAACGGCGGCCCCGAACAGGAAAATCAGGCCGAGCCCGCCGAGCAGGACAAAGCCCGTCGCGGCCCGCCGCCAGCCTGGCCCGGAGGCCGCCACCAACGCTCGCCCTAGAAACCGATGGTCACTGACTGTCGGCTTTCAGGGATCCCACTTCGAAGGCGCCGCGGGCCGGTAGAACCGCCAGGGCCGGGCTCGCCGCCGATTTGTCGAAGGCCGCCAGTATATTGGCGAACCGCGCCTCGACCGCGCCGCGCATTTCCGGGTGAGTGAAGATATAGAGATCGTTGTCCAGGACGCCCTCAAGCACCCGCTCGGCGACAGGCTCGGTCGGGATACCCGTCAGCACCGGCGAGGCCAGGCTGGCATCGAACCCGGGCGGCCGCTCATCGGAACCATAGTCGGCGGCGCGATTGCGGCGGCTCTCATGGATGCGGGTCTTGACGAAGCCCGGGCATAGGATCGAGACCCCGATGTCATGCGGCGCCAACTGGCCCGCCCAGCCCTCGCTCATCGCCACCACCGCGAACTTGGTGGCGCAGTAAGGTTCCATTCCCGGCGGGCTGACCATGCCGGCCATCGAAGCGGTATTGACGAAATGGCCGCCCTCGCCGTGGCTGATCATCAAGGGCGCGAAAATCTCCATGCCATAGACGACACCCAGCTGATTGACATCGACGACCCAGGCCCAGTCCTTGGGTGGTACGGTGCCGAACGCCCCGCCCGACCCCACGCCGGCGTTGTTGGCGACCAGATGCACCTTGCCAAACTTGGCGATGGTTTCCAGAGCCGCGCTCTTGAGGGAATCGCGGCTGGTGACATCCGCGACAATACCCTCCGCCTTGACCTGCAGGCCCCGCAGTTCTTCCACCGCCGAGGCCAAGGCCCCAGCCTCGATATCGGCGAGCATGACCTTCATGCCTTCCCGCCCGAACACCTTGGCCATGGCCAGGCCGATGCCGCTGGCCCCGCCAGTTATAAAAGCGACCTTGCCCCTAAGATCTCGCATGACTGTCGTTCCTCGCTTTGATTTGGGTCGGTATCCGGGCCAAGCGTCCGCTCGTCAAGTTCGACGCGTTGCGCGCGCGGACCCGCGGTCCTAAACGTCTCACGTCATAATCGCCACGAGTTTGAAGCACCATGTTCTCCGAATCCGCCAACCTGCGCCGGGTCAAACCCTCGGCCACGGCCGCCGCCAGCGCCAAGGCCCGCGCCCTGCGCACGGCCGGTCGCGATATCATCTCGCTGGACGCCGGCGAGCCGGATTTCGACACGCCGGACAACATCAAGGAAGCCGCAATCAAGGCGATCCGCGACGGCAAGACCAAATATACCGATATCGACGGCATACCGGAGCTGAAAGCCGCCATCTGCGCCAAGTTCGCCCGGGAAAACGGCCTGTCATACAAGCCATCGCAGGTGAACGTCTCGCCGGGCGGCAAGCCGGTGATCTTCAACGCCATGATGGCCACCCTGAACCCCGGCGACGAGGTGGTGATTCCGACGCCCTATTGGGTCAGCTATCCGGACATGGTTCTGCTGGCCGGCGGCGAACCGGTCTTCGTGCCGACGCGCGCCGAAAACGGCTTCAAGGTCGACCCAGCGGCGGTGGAAGCGGCGATCACGCCCCGTACCCGCTGGCTGATCCTCAACTCGCCGTCGAATCCATCCGGCGCCGCCTATACCCGCGCCGAGCTGGCGGCTTTGGCCGAGGTGCTGTTGCGCCACCCCCAGGTCTGGATTCTCACCGATGACATGTACGAGCATCTGGTGTTCGGCGATTTCGCGTTCACCACCATCGCCCAGGTTGAACCGGCTCTCTACGACCGGACTCTGACGATGAACGGGGTCTCAAAGGCCTATGCGATGACTGGCTGGCGGATCGGCTACGCGGCCGGCCCAGAGCCGTTGATCAACGCGATGCGCAAGGTGATGAGCCAAAGCACCTCCAACCCCACCTCGATCTCGCAATGGGCCGCGGTGGAGGCGCTCAACGGAACCCAGGACTTCATCAAGCCC
>JAYTXV010000111.1:0-13950 GCA_043742805.1 Caulobacteraceae bacterium
GAGGCGATCCGGCTGAAGGAAAAAGGCGCGGCCACCGAAATCGTCGTGGTCTCGATCGGCCCGATCCAGGCTCAGGAAACCATCCGCACGGCGCTGGCCATGGGCGGCGACCGCGGCGTGCTGGTACAGACGGACGCCGACCCCGAACCGCTGGAAGTGGCTAAGCTGCTCAAGGCCGTGGCCCTGGCCGAGGCGCCGGGCCTGATCCTGATGGGCAAGCAAGCCATCGATGGCGACAACAACGCTGTGGGCCAGATGCTGTCGGCCCTGCTCGACTGGCCCCAGGCAACCTTCGCCTCGAAGATCGAGGTGTCGGGCGAAACGGTGCGGGTGACCCGCGAGGTGGACGGCGGCCTGCAGACGTTGGAGCTCGATCTGCCCGCCGTGGTGACCGCCGATCTGCGTCTCAATGAGCCGCGCTATGCGTCGCTGCCCAACATCATGAAGGCCAAGAAGAAGACCATCGACATCAAGACGCCCGACGATTTCGGCGGCCTGAGCGGCGGCCATCTGAAGGTGATGAAAGTGACCGAGCCGGCCAAGCGCGTGGCCGGAGTAAAGGTCGAGAACGCCGCCGAACTGGTTGCCAAGCTCAAGACCGAAGCAGGAGTTATATAGATGGCCGTCCTCGTCGTCGCCGATCACGACAATGTCTCGCTGAAAGACAACACCAACAAGACCGTCACCGCGGCCCTGGCCCTGTCGCCGGACGTGGACGTATTGGTGGCCGGCCAGGGCGTTGACGCCGTGGCCGCGCAGGCCGCCAGGATCACCGGCGTGCGCAAGGTGCTGACCGCCCAGAGCGATGCTCTCGGCAAGCAGATCGCCGAGGCGCTGGCCGCCTGCGTGATGCCCCTGATCGACAGCTATGACGCGGTGCTGATCCCGGCCACCTCGGCGGGTAAGAACTTCGCCCCGCGCATCGCCGCCCTGCTCGACGTGGCGCCGATCTCCGAGATCATCGAGGTCAAGGGCCCGACCACCTTCGTGCGGCCGATCTATGCCGGCAATGCGCTGGAAACGGTGGAATCGAGCGACGCCAAGAAAGTCATCACAGTGCGTGGAACGGCCTTCAAGCCCGCCGGAGATGACGGCTCGGCCGCCATCGAGGCGGTGGATCCGGGGCTCGGCGCGCCCAAGACCCGGTTCATTTCCGACGAATTGGTCAAGTCCGACCGCCCAGAGCTGGCCGGCGCCAAGATCGTGGTCTCGGGCGGACGGGCGATGGGATCGGCCGAGGAGTTCCACCGGGTGATCGAGCCCCTGGCCGACCGGCTGGGCGCGGCGGTTGGCGCTTCCCGCGCCGCGGTGGATGCCGGCTATGCGCCCAACGACTATCAGGTCGGGCAGACCGGCAAGGTCGTGGCGCCTCAACTGTATATCGCCGTCGGTATTTCCGGGGCGATCCAGCACCTGGCCGGCATGAAGGATTCCAAGGTCATCGTGGCCATCAACAAGGACGCCGACGCGCCGATCTTCCAGGTCGCCGACTACGGCTTGGTGGCCGACTACAAGACCGCCGTGCCGGACCTGATGGCCGCTCTGGGTGATGTTTGATAAAAATCGAGAGAGATGTCCTGTCGCTGCGTTGCAGCGAAGCCTTGGCGTTGGCGGTGAGGGGTGTGTAAGAAGACCGTCGTAAACGTGGGCGCGTAATGATGGCGGATATTCAGACGGTCGGTGTGATCGGCGCAGGGCAGATGGGCAGCGGTATCGCCCATGTCTGCGCCCTGGCCGGCTATGATGTGTTCATCAACGATGTGGCCCCCGAACGGATCGCGGCCAGCCTCAAGCTGATCGAGCGTAATCTTACCCGCCAGGTGTCACGCGGCATCGTGTCGCAAGCCGATATGGACGGGGCCATGGCCCGGCTGAAGCCCGCCGAAAGCCTGGCGACGATCGGCGGGACCGACCTGGCCATCGAGGCCGCCACCGAGAACGAAGAGACCAAGAAACAGATCTTCCGGGCGCTGCAGCCACATCTGGGCGCCCATACCCTGCTGGCCTCCAACACCTCCTCGATCTCCATCACCCGCCTGGCGTCGGCCACGGACCGTCCGGAACGGTTCATCGGCCTGCACTTCATGAATCCGGTGCCGTTGATGAAGCTGGTGGAGATCATCCGCGGCATCGCCACCGACGCCGGCACCTATGAGGTGGCCGTCGGCTTTGCCAAGTCGCTGGGCAAGACCACCGCCAACGCCGAGGATTTCCCGGCCTTCATCGTCAACCGGGTGCTGGTGCCGATGATCAACGAGGCGATCTACACGCTCTATGAGGGCGTCGGCACGGTGGACGCCATCGATACCGCCCTTAAACTGGGCGCCAACCATCCGATGGGCCCGCTGGAGCTCGGCGATTTCATTGGCCTGGATACCGTGCTGTCGATCATGAACGTGCTGCATGAAGGCCTGGCGGATTCCAAATACCGCCCCTGCCCGCTGCTGGTGAAATATGTCGAGGCCGGCTGGCTTGGTCGCAAGGTCGGTCGGGGCTTTTATGACTATCGAGGCGAACGCCCGATCCCGACGCGCTAGGGTTTTCGGCGATCGCATCGACCCGGCAAGCGCCCCCTCCACCACCCAGGGGGAGGAAATATGCAGTTGATATTTTTCGCTAATTTCTCTTCTCCCCTTGAGGGAAGTCCCCTGAAGGGAGGATGGAGGCTCCAGCCCGGCGCTACGCCCGCACCAGAGCCTAATCGCCTATGACCCAGATCATCGACGATCTCGGCGAACTCGCCGCTCACTATGACGTGCTGCTCTGCGATATCTGGGGCGTGATCCACAACGGCCAGGCAGCCTTTCCGGCCGCCTGCGCGGCTCTGGCGCGCTGGCGGGCCGAACGCGGGCCGGTGGTTCTGATCTCCAATTCGCCTCGCCCGTGGCCGGGTGTCGTTGCCCAGCTCGACGAGCTTGGCGTACCGCGCGAGGCCTGGTCGGTGATCGTCACCTCCGGCGACGCCACTCGGGTTCTGTTGGCCGACCGCGCCCCCGGTCCTGCCTGGCGTATCGGTCCTGAACGCGACGATCCCCTGTTCGAGGGTCTCGGGTTGGCGTTCGCCGATGTGGGCGAGGCGCGGTTCATCGCCTGCACCGGCCCCAATGACGACGACGTGGAGACGCCGGAGGACTATCGGGCGGTTCTCACCCGGGCCGCGGCGCTGGGCCTGGAAATGGTCTGCGCCAATCCCGACCGGGTGGTGCAGAGGGGTTCGCGGCTGATCTATTGCGGCGGCGCCCTGGCGGAACTCTATGAGACTCTGGGCGGGGTGACGGTCATGGCGGGCAAGCCGTTCGGGCCGATCTATGATCTGGCCCTCGCCGAAGCCGACCGCGCCCTCGGGCGCCCGCATGATCGGGCGCGCATCCTGGTGATCGGCGATGGCGTCATCACCGACATCGCCGGGGCGCAGGCCCAGGGTTTCGACCGGCTATTCATAGCCAACGGTATTCACGGTCAGGAGGCCACTGGCCCCGGCGGGAAACTTTCGGCCCCGGCCGTCGATGCCTTGCTTGCCAAATCGGCGCTGAGCGCCAATTTCGCCATGGGGGATCTGCAATGGCGCCCGCCGGTTCAGCGGGACGCTCGCCAAAAGCGCGGAACCCGATAGAAGGTCGCGAGCCCTTCGATGGGCGCCACGGAGGGTGACGAGCGGTGAGCGGATTGTGTCTTGAGGATTTGAGCGTGGGACAGAGCGCGGAACTGGCGCGCGAAGTCCGGGAATCCGATCTCGGCGCCTTCGCGGAGGTTACCGGCGACGACAATCCGGTCCATCTGGACGAGGCCTACGCGGCGACCACGCCCTTCGGCGGCCGGATCGCCCACGGCATGTTGTCGGCGGGCTATATCTCCGCCCTGATCGCCAAGAAACTGCCCGGTCCGGGCGCGATCTATCTGTCACAGAGCCTGAGCTTCCGGCGGCCCGTGCGTATCGGCGATGTGGTCACGGCCCGGGCCGTGATCACCGCCATCGATCATGCCAAGGCCCGGGTGACCCTGACCACCACCTGCGAGGTCGGCGGCAAGACGGTGGTCGAGGGCGAGGCCGTGATCCTGGCGCCGCGAAGGGCCACGTGATCCGGTCATGAAGATCATTCACGGGTGGAAGGGCCTCGAGGAAGCGCAACGTGGCGCGGCGGTCGCCCTGGGCAATTTCGACGGTGTGCACCTGGGCCATCAGCATGTGATCGCCGACGCGGCGGCTGCGGCGCGGGCGATGGGCGCGCCGCTGGGTGTGATCAGTTTCGAGCCCCATGCGCGCATGCATTTCAACCCCGAGGCGCCGCCCTTTCGGCTGATGAACGCTCATCAGCTGGCGCGTACCGTGCAGACTTTCGACGCCGACCTATTTTATCTGCTGCCGTTCGGCGTGGAGATGGCCAACTTCTCCGACCACGATTTCGTCAGCGAGGTTCTGGTCAAGGGGCTGGGCGTTCGGCACGTGGCGGTGGGTTTCGACATCACCTTCGGCAAGGGCCGCACCGGTGATCCGGAGGCCATGCGCCGCTATGGGGCCGAGTTTGGTTTTTCGGTTTCGGTGGCGAGCGCGGTGGCGAACAGCGACGGCAAAATCTCGTCCACCACGGTCCGCGACGCCCTGCGCGACGGTCATCCCGAGGTGGTGCGCAAGATCCTGGGCCGCCCCTTCGCCATCGAGGGGTTGGTCCAGAAGGGCCGCCAACTGGGCCGCCAGCTGGGCTTTCCCACCGCCAATGTACCGCTCGGCGACTATGTTGCGCCCAGGTTCGGGGTCTATGCCACGCGCACGCGCCTCAAGGACGGGCGCCAGCTAAATGGCGTCGCCAATATCGGCATCAACCCGACCACCGGCGAAGTTGAGCCCCGCCTTGAGGTCTGGCTGTTCGAGTTCGACGAGGACATCTACGGCGAAACCATCGAGACCGACCTGATTGCTTTTCTGCGCCCGGAGGAAAAATTCGACAGCGTCGAGCTCATGGTCGAGCAGATCTATCGCGATGAGCGCGCCGCCCGCGAAATCCTGGAAACTTCGCCTCCGTTCTGCTAGAAGTAGGAGGATGATGAAGGCTTTTACGGATCGGCGAATTATACGCCCGGCGTAGCGCCGCCAGCGACTGGCTAGGCTCGCGCCGGGAATCATCCACGCACCGCCTATCGCCCTTCCGCCACACCGACATGTCTGGACGCCAATGCCCGACGACGCCGTTCCCTCCCGTGACTATCGAGAAACCATCTTTCTTCCCAAGACGCCGTTTCCCATGCGCGGCGGGTTGCCCCAGCTTGAGCCGCGCCTGCTCGAGGCGGTCGGAGACCTCTACGCCAAGGTCCGCGCCGAGCGGCAAGCGGCCGGCGCGCCCCTGTTCGTGCTGCACGACGGCCCGCCCTACGCCAATGGCGCCATCCATATCGGCCACGCCCTGGACAAGCTGCTGAAGGACTTCGTGGTCCGCTCGCGCTTCGCCCTGGGGTTCGACGTCGACTATGTGCCGGGCTGGGACTGTCATGGCCTGCCGATCGAGTGGAAGATCGAGGAGGAGTTCCGGTCCAAGGGACGCCGCAAGGATGAGGTTTCCAAGGCCGAATTCCGCGCCCGCTGCCGGTCTTACGCCGCCGGCTGGATCGAGGCCCAGTCCAAGGAGTTTCAACGTCTGGGCGTGCTGGGCGACTGGAACGGCCGCTACGCCACTATGGATTACACCAGCGAGGCGGCCATCGTCCGGGAGTTCCACAAGTTCATCGCCACCGGCCAGGTCTATCGCGGTTCCAAGCCGGTGATGTGGAGCCCGGTGGAGCGCACCGCTCTGGCCGACGCGGAAGTCGAATACCACGACCACGTCTCGCCGACGGTCTGGGTGAAGTTTCCGGTGACCGGTGGCCCCGACACGGCCAAGGACGCCGCGGTGGTGATCTGGACGACCACGCCCTGGACCATGCCCGCCAACCGCGCCATCGCCTTCAACCCCAAGGTCGCCTACGCGGTCTATGAAGTCGGAGCCATGGAAGCTGACCTTCCGTTCGAGCCGTGGGCGAAGCCCGGCGACCGGCTGATCCTGGCCGAAGCCCTAGGCGAAACCGTGTTCGCGGCGGCCAAGATCGCCAAATGGACGAAGATCGCCGTCCTCGATCCGACCGGTATGGTCGCCGCTCACCCACTGGCGGCGCTGGATGACGGCTATGCTTTTCCCGTTCCCTTGCTTGCGGGCGATCACGTCACCGAGGACGCCGGCACGGGCTTCGTCCACACCGCCCCGGGCCACGGCGCCGACGACTACGCGGTCTGGCTGGCCAACGGCTATCGCGAAATCCCGGAAACGGTCGACGAGAACGGCGCCTATTTCGACCATGTGCCCCTGTTCGGCGGCCTCAAGGTGCTGGAGACCGAGGGCAAGAAGGCCGGCAAGTTCGGGCCGGCCAATGCTGCGGTAACCGACAAGCTGATCGAGGCGGGAAACCTGCTCGCCAGGGGACGGCTGGAGCACAGCTATCCCCACTCGTGGCGCTCCAAGGCGCCGGTGATCTTCCGCAACACGCCGCAGTGGTTCATCCGCCTGGACGAGCCGCTGAACGACGAGGTCCACGGCGGCCGCAGCCTGCGCCAGACCGCGCTCGACGCCATCGACGCCACCGCGTTTTATCCCGAGAGCGGCCGTAACCGCATCCGCTCGATGGTCGAAGGCCGGCCCGACTGGCTGATCAGCCGCCAGCGCGCCTGGGGGTCGCCTCTGGCGATGTTCGTGGACAAAGCCACCGGCGCGCCGCTGGTCGACGCCGACGTCAACGCCAGGATCGTCGAGCTGATCGCCTCGGAGGGCGCCGACGCCTGGTTCACCCGGCCAGACGGCGATTTTCTCGGCAATCGCGACCCAGAAGCCTACGAGAAAATCGAGGATATCCTCGACGTCTGGTTCGACTCCGGCTCGACCCACGCCTTCACCCTGGAGGGCCGCGAGAACAGCCATTGGCCGGCCGATCTCTATTCCGAGGGCTCCGATCAGCACCGAGGCTGGTTCCAGTCCTCACTGCTCGAGGCCTGCGGCACGCGCGGCCGGGCCCCCTATAAGGCTCTGATGACCCATGGTTTCACTCTCGATGAAAAGGGGGAGAAGATGTCTAAGTCGCTGGGCAACAGCGTGGAGCCTCAGGACATCACCGCCAAGAACGGCGCCGAGATTCTGCGGTTGTGGACGGCCCTGACCGACTATTCCGAGGACCAGCGGATCGGTCCGACCATCCTGCAGACCACGGTTGACGCCTATCGCAAGCTGCGCAACACCTTGCGCTATCTGCTGGGCGCTCTGGACGGCTTCGAGGCCGTCGAGCGGGTGGAGGTGGCGGCCATGCCGCCGCTGGAGCGCTACATCCTGCACCGGCTGTGGACCCTGGATGGCCACGTACGCGCCGCCTATGGCCGCTTCGACTTCGCCGACGTGGTCCGGCCCCTGGCGGATTTCTGCTCCAACGACCTGTCGGCGCTGTTCTTCGACGTGCGGCGCGACGCGCTCTATTGCGACAGCCCCGATTCCATCCGCCGTCGCGCCTGCCGCACCGTCATGGACCTGGTGTTCGAGCGCCTGACGATCTGGCTGTCGCCGTTGCTCGCCTTCACCATGGAGGAGGCCTGGGTCGCACGGTTCCCGGACGCGGGTCCCAATGCCCTGAGGGTGTTTCCAAACACGCCGGACGCTTGGCGCGATGAGGCCGAGGCGACCCGCTGGCGGGATGTCGAGCGGGTCACGCGCGTGGTCACCGGCGCTCTGGAGGTGGAGCGGCGGGAGAAGCGTCTGGGCGGCGCTCTTGAGGCCGCGCCCCGCGTCCATATCGCCGACGCGGGCCTGCTTACCGCCTTCGAGGGCCTGGACGCGGCGGAGGTGTTCCGCACCAGCCAGGCCAGCCTGATCGCCGGCGCCGGCCCCGAGGACGCCTTTCGTCTGGAAGGCATGGCCGGTGTGGCCGTGGAGCCGCTGAAGGCCGAGGGTCGCAAATGCGCCCGGTCCTGGCGGATTTTGCCTGAGGTGGGATCGCGCGCCGACTATCCGGATCTCTCGCTCCGGGACGCGGACGCTGTGGCGCTTTGGGACGGCGCCCATCTGGACGCGGCGCCGCGATGAAGATGGTCAGTAGTTGCGGCTGGCTGGCCTTCGGCGTGGCCGCGGTGATCATCGGGCTCGACCAGAGCCTCAAGCACTGGGTCGTCGACGGACTGGGCCTCAGCGTCGGCGAATCCCGGCCGATGGTCTGGCCGCTTTCCTTCACCCTGGTCCGCAACGACGGCATCAGCTTCGGCTTCTTCCAGACCCACGCACCCTGGACCCGCTGGGCGCTGGCGGTTTTCTCCCTGGTGGTGAGCGTGGCCCTGGCGCTCTGGGTTCGCCGCGTGGAGAGGCCGGTCACCGGCCTGGCCGTGGGCTTGATCCTCGGCGGCGCGGTGGGCAATCTGATCGACCGGGTCCGCTTGGGGGCGGTGGTGGATTTCATCGATGTTCACCCCCTGGTGTTCCCCTGGATATTCAATATCGCCGACAGTGGCATCACCGTCGGCGTCCTGATCCTGATGGCCGAAAATCTCCTGACCCCGCAGCGGGCCGCCGCGTAAACCGCCGGTTGGCGCCCGGACCCCGAATGCGGTAATCCTGCCGCTTCTGGTCGTGGGAGGCCATTTTTTTGGAAGATATGCCTATGCGTTTCACCGCTGTGCTGATCGCCGCTTCGCTTCTCGGGGTTTCGGGACTGGCGGGTTGCGAATCGGCCTCCCACGCCCTGGGCCTCAGCAAGATCACCCCGGACGAATTCCGCGTGGTGACCAAGGCGCCCCTGGTGCTGCCACCGGACTACGCCCTGCGGCCCCCGACACCGGGCGAGCCCCGGCCCCAGGAACTGCAACCGGCCAGCGCCGCTCGCACCGCCCTGATGGGTCAGAGGCAGGGAGAGGTCCGGTCCGATGGCGAGAAACTGTTGGTCACCAAGGCCGGTGGCGACAAGGCCGACCCTCTGATCCGCTATGTCGTCGATGACGAGTTCGGCGCCCTGGCCCACAAGGACAAGAGTTTCGCCGACTGGGTGATCTTCTGGAAAAAGGGCCAACCCGCCTCCGTGCCCAGCGTCGACGCCGCCACCGCCACCCCGGTCGACGCGGCCGCCGAAACCCAGAGAATCGCCAACCTCACCGGCGGCAAGGCGGTGGTGATCTCCCGCAACCCCGGCGGAAATATCAAGCTTCCGGGGCTTTGATCCGGCTTTTTCTCGAAAGCGATTTGACCGAGGCGGCGCGGATCACCGTCGGCGCCGAGCCGTCCCACTATCTGACCCGGGTGATGCGACTGGGTCAGGGCGGCGCTTTGCTGGTGTTCAACGGCCGCGACGGCGAATGGCGAGCCACCCTGGCCGAGGTGGGTAAGCGGGGCTGCGTGTTGATCCCCGAAACGCAGGTCCGGCCCCAGGCGGCGGCGCCCGACCTTGAGCTTTTCATCGCTTTGGTCAAACGCGCCCGCCTGGAGACCATCGTCGAAAAGGCGGCGGAACTGGGCGTCCGGCGCGTCAGGCTGGTGCTCACCGAACGCACCAATGCCGACCACACCAACATTGCCCGCCTGACCGCCATCGCCACCGAGGCGTCGGAACAGACGGGCCGCCTTGACGTCCCCACAGTCTTCGCCCCCCAGCCGCTGTCCCTGGTGTTGAGCGGCATGGAATCCGGGCGGCGGCTGATGTTTTGCGATGAAGGTGGCGGCGCACCGGTCGCCGAGGCGCTGAGCGGGTCGTCCGCTGGACCCTGGGCTGTGCTGATCGGGCCGGAGGGCGGGTTCTCTCCCACTGAGCGAGCGGCGATCCGTGATCTGGCCTTCGCGCTGCCGGTGTCCCTCGGACCCCGCATCCTCCGAGCCGATACGGCCGCCATCGCAGCTCTCAGCCTCTGGCAATCGACATTGGGCGACTGGCGGGGGCTTGAGCTTGAGCCTTCGGCGGCCCAAGTGAACTGAGTTCAGGAACCGGGACAAAAAAAGGGCTGTTTATGGGCGAAACGCTTTGTGACGACCGTCCCTTGACGTTCGAGGACCTGGCCGCCTGGTTCGCCGAAGGGTCAAAGCCGACGTCGGACTTTCGGGTGGGCGCCGAACACGAAAAATTCGTCTTCCATACAACCGGTCGCCGGCCGGTCGATTACGACGGAGCCTCGGGCATCCACGCCCTGATGCAGGGGCTGACGCGGTTCGGCTGGTCTGGAATCCATGAGGCAACGCCCAGCGGCGGGGAAACCCTGATCGGGCTCAACCGGGGCATGGCCAACATCAGCCTGGAGCCTGGCGGACAGTTCGAGCTGTCCGGCGCGCCCTTGGCGACCATGCATGACATCTGCGAGGAAACCGGCACTCACCTCGAGGAGGTGAAGATCGTCGCGGGCGAACTGGGCCTGGGGTTCCTGGGCCTGGGTTTTACGCCGCTGTGGCGGCGGGATGAGGTCCCGGTGATGCCCAAGGGGCGCTATAAGATCATGCGCGACTACATGCCGAAGGTCGGCTCCAAGGGCCTGGACATGATGTTCCGCACCTGCACGGTACAGGCCAATCTCGATTTCGAGTCCGAAGCCGACATGGTGGCCAAATTCCGCGTCAGCCTGGCCCTTCAACCCATCGTAACCGCCCTGTTCGCCAATTCTCCATTCATCGAGGGAAAGCCCAGCGGTTTCCTGACCGCGCGGGCCGATGTCTGGACCGACACCGACCCGGATCGCACCGGCATGCTGGGCTTCGTGTTCGAGGACGGTTTCGGCTTCGAGACCTATGCGCGCTACGCGCTGCAGGTGCCGATGTATTTCGTCAAGCGTAACGGTCTCTATATTGATGTCTCGGGCCGCTCCTTCGCCGACTTCATGCAGGGCCGCTTACCTGAACTGCCGGGCGAGCGGCCAACCCTGAAGGATTGGGCTGATCATACGAGCACCATCTTTCCAGAGGTGCGCCTCAAGCAATATCTGGAAATGCGGGGGGCCGACGGCGGACCGGTCAGCCGGCTCTGCGCGTTGCCCGCCCTATGGACGGGCATCCTTTATGATTCCGCCGCCCAGGCCGCCGCCTGGGACTTATGCAAACATTGGACCCAGGACGACCGTGCCGCGCTTATCCGCGACGTACCGAGCTTGGCTCTTAACGCCCGGGTCGCGGGTCGTTCCGTGCGCGACGTGGCCCGGGACCTGATTTCGATCGCCTCGGCCGGCCTGAAGGCGCGGGGACGTCTGTCCGGAGGTCTCGTGGACGAGACCGGCTATCTGGCCGAACTGGAGGATATCGCCGATACCGGCGTCACCGCCGCCGAGCGGATCCTGGCGCTTTACAACGGCGCCTGGGCCGGTGACGCGGGGCGGGTATTCGAGGCCTTCGCATACTGAAGAGGGCGGCATACGCGGTTGCCGGATTGATCGCCGGCTTGATCGCCACGCCGGCGGCGGCGGCGGAGCATCCCAACGCACTTTGGGATGTGGTGCATGGCCTGTGCCTGCGGGATGCGCGCCTGATCGGACACCCCGCGCCCTGCCTGTCGGTCGATCTGGCGGGGGGCTATGCCGTGGTTCCCGACCTGCAACATCGAACCCAGGTCCTCCTCGTTCCGACGACGCGTATTTCCGGCATCGAGAGTCCGGTGCTGCTGAAACCGGGGGCGACCAACTACTGGCAGGCGGCCTGGGAGGCTCGCCGTTTCGTGGAGAAGCGGGCGGGTGGGCCGGTGTCGCGCGACAGGATCGGCATGGCCATCAACTCGGCCTTTTCCCGCAGCCAGGACCAGCTGCACATTCATGTGGATTGCGTGCGCCCGGAGGTTCGGCGCGCGCTGATGGCTGGGGAAAGCCGGATCGGCATGGTCTGGACGCCGTTTGAACAGACGCTCGCGGGCCGGCATTTCAGGGTGCGGCGTCTGGCCGGGGATTCGTTGGGCAAGCGCGACCCGTTCAAGCTTCTCGTCCGGGGTGTGCCAGGTAGACGTCGTCAAATGGCGCTACAGACGCTGGTGGTGATCGGCGCCGTGTTTTCGGACGGTTCTTCCGGGTTTTACCTCCTCAACGGCCGTGACGGCGCCGGGTTCGGCGAAGCTCTGCTCGACCACGACTGCGCCGTGCTGCGCGAGCCGTGAGCGGAATTTTGGCGGTGGCGGTAGCCATGGTTTCTTAACGTGTAGACCGTCAACCGATCGGGCACTTCCGGCGACCACGGGGATGACGAGGGGGCCCGCATGAATGGGCCTGCAGGCTTGGAGCCCTTGACGTGGTAGGATTACGGTCTGGATGGGCAGCTAAGGGCGAGCTGGGCGCCAAAAGGCGTCATTTCGGGTCGGGCAGGCCCAGCACCCTCTTGGCCACCACGTTGAGGTTTATCTCCGAGGTGCCGCCTTCGATGGAATTGGCTTTTGCGCGCAACCAGGCGCGCGTGACAGTCAGGTCGGCCGGCGCGAAACCCTCGCCCTCCCAGCCCAGGCCCGCGCCGCCCATCGCCTCCACCGCCAGTTCGGTGCGATCCTGGGCGATCTTGGCCCCGGCGTATTTCATGATCGAGGTCGCGGCGCCTGGGCCTTGCTTGGCGCTGGCCTCCAGGGCGGCGCGACGGGTGGTCATCTGAAAGGCTCGCGCATCGATCAGGTGGTCCGCCAACCGTCGGCGCACGTCGGCGTCGGCTAACCGGCCGCCGTCGTCCAGACCGAGCCGATCCCGCGCCAGGGCGTCCACGCGACCCGTCTGTCCCATGGCGGGAGAACCACCCGCGCCCAGACTGGCGGAGATGTTTTCCCGTTCGAACTGCAAAAGGCGCTTGGCGATGGTCCAACCGCCGTTCAGCGGTCCCATGAGATTCTCCTTGGCAACCTTTACGTCGGTGAAAAACGTCTCGCAGAACGGGCTGGCGCCGTTGATCAGCCGGATCGGCCGCGCTTCCACGCCGGGCGTCCGCATGTCGATCAGCACGAAACTGATACCGGCGTGCTTCTTACTGGTGTCGGTGCGAACCAGGCAGAAGCACCAGTCGGCCAGGTCGGCTCCCGAGGTCCAGATCTTCTGGCCATTGATCAGCCAGTGGTCGCCCTTGTCCTCGCAACGGGTCTGCAGCGAAGCAAGGTCCGACCCGGCCCCCGGCTCGGAATAGCCCTGGCACCAGCGCACCTGACCCCGGACGATAGGCGGGATATGGCGTTGTTTCTGTGCCTCCGTACCGACCTCCAGCAAGGTGGGGCCGAACATCATCACCCCCATCCCTCCGATTGGGTTGCGCGCGCCGATATCGGTCATCTCCTCGACCAGCACCCGCGCCTGGGGCTGCGACAACCCGCCGCCGCCATAGGCCGCCGGCCAGGTCGGCGTTCCCCAGCCCTTGTCGCCCATCGCCTTGATCCACGAGCCTGCTTCGGGCGTCGGCTTGCCCCCCATCGCCCCGGCCAATTGCGCCGCGGGATTGCGCTCCAGCATCGCCGGAAAATTGGCCTCCAGCCAGCGCCGCGCCTCGATGCGGAAATCATCGATCTCGCCGCCGCCAAAATCCGCCATGGGATTGTTCCTCGCCGCAAACATCTGGTGTCGCCCTTTGGCCAGATTAGCGCCGGCGATCGAAACGGGAAAGACCGGCTTGCATTCCGACGATTGAGGTATGTCAGTGTGGTCGCGTCGCGCGCCGCGTGGGGGGGTTCATGAACAGCATCGTCGTCCTGATCGGGATCATCATCACCGTGGCGACGGGCGTCCCAGTGGCGATCCAGCTGTTGAAGACCCACCCTCGGGGGCTGTTCGTACTGTTCTTCGCCGAGATGTGGGAGCGGTTTTCCTATTATGGCATGCGGGGCCTGCTGGTCTTCTATCTGACGCAGCAGTTCCTGTTCGAGGACCAGCGGGCCGGGGCGCAATATGGCTCCTACGCCACCCTGGTCTATCTGCTGCCCCTCGTGGGCGGCGTGCTGGCGGATCGCTATCTGGGCGCGCGCAAGGCGGTGGCCTTC
>JAYTXV010000112.1:0-13089 GCA_043742805.1 Caulobacteraceae bacterium
TGGGCGCGCGGCGTCGCCTGGCTCAAGGACGCGGGCTGTGAGATCGTCGATGTCTCCTTGCCTCACACCCGCTACGCCTTGCCGGCCTACTACATCATCGCGCCCGCCGAGGCGTCGTCCAACCTCGCCCGCTATGACGGCATGCGCTACGGGCTGCGCGTCGACGGGGCATCACTCAACGCGGTCTATGAGGAAACCAGGGCGGCGGGGTTTGGCAAAGAGGTCAAGCGCCGGATCCTGATCGGCGCCTATGTGCTGTCGGCGGGCTATTATGATGCCTACTATCTCAAGGCTCAGAAGGTGCGGCGGCGCATCGCCGAGGATTTCGAGACGGCTTTCCAGCACGTCGACGCGCTGTTGACGCCGACGGCGCCCTCTGCGGCCTTTGGCCTGGGAGACAACACTGCCGACCCGGTAGCGATGTATTTGAACGACATCTTCACCGTGACGGTGAACCTGGCTGGCCTACCCGCCATCAGCGTGCCAGGAGGCCTGGACGCCAAGGGGTTGCCGCTGGGTCTGCAGTTGATCGGCCGTCCGCTCGATGAAGGCACGCTGTTCACCCTGGCCGGCGCGATGGAGAAGGCGGCGGCGTTCACGTCGAAACCCGCGCAGTGGTGGTAGGCCTGGAATGGAACACAAACGCGGGCAGGGTCTCTGGCTGACTGTCGGCGAGGTGGTTGGGGTGTTGGCCCTGGCGGTCGCCGGGCTGAACTATTGGGAGAGCCATCGCGAACATATCGAGGCGGTGCGGCTGCAGCAGGCCCAGTCGCAGGCCGCCACCGCGTTTGTCGCCACCGGCGAGGCCGATGGCGACGGCCGCGTGATCAACCTCAAACCTCTGAAAGCCGGCCAGGCAATCCAATCCCAACGCTACAGGTTTCCCAACGACGTTCGATCGGACCCGATCGAGATGACCGCCGAACGTCCGAGGATCGAAGCTGATTGGCTGGCCAATGGGGTAAAGCATGCGCTGGAAACGGCGCGCGCCAAATCCTCCGGCGAGGCGCGGGTCCCAGTGGTTATCGAGACGGTCTATGTCGAGGATGGCGACACTCACGCCGACGTGTCGCTCTATGAGGTCGGGTTCGCCTGGAAACACGCCTTTATCGGAGGCTGGCAGATTCGGTTGCGGGGGTTGGCCCTGTCGCGCCGGGGCTTGACCGGCGACGCCGCGAAGGCGCTGGAAAAGCCTTGGTCGCAAGCCAAGGCCAAGTTTTCCGGAGACTCCGCCATTCCCCCTGCCTGACGGGAGAATGGCGTCGCCACGATGGCTTATTTACTTTTTGGCGGCGTCCAGATCCTTCTGGATCGCCATTAGTTTTGCGTCGTCCAGTTGGGCTTCCGGATAGACCGAAACGGCGCGCAGGGTCATACCCTTGATCTGGTCGAGGCCGGGATAGGCGATCAGCGCGGGCATATCCTTTTCGACGACGGCCTTGCCGCCCGCGTCGGCCAGCAGATCACCGATCGAGGTGTTTTCAACCGACAGCGCGCCCGGCGCGGCGGGGATCCCGGCCGGGGTCGCGGCGGTCTGGGCCGTTGCCGTCAGCGCGGCGGCGGCGAGGGTGAGGCCGGCGAGGCCAGCGATCAGTCTTCTCATGGGGTTTCCTCTGGGGGATTGGTCGATAAGCGGCAGAGACGACGAAAACGTGTGATTTGTCCAGGGGCCACGGTCAGGTGTAGGAGACAGCGATGAGTGAAGCCAAATCCAATCTGATCCAGGGCTCGACCGGTCTTTGGGAAATCGTGCTGGGCCTGGAAGTGCACGCCCAGGTGGCCTCGAAGGCCAAGCTGTTTTCCGGCGCGGCGGTCGGCTTCGGCGCGGGGCCGAACGAACAGGTCAGTTTCGTCGACGCCGCCATGCCCGGCATGCTGCCGGTGATCAATCGCCGCTGTGTCGAACAGGCGGTGATCACCGGTCTCGGGCTGAAGGCCAAGATCAATACCTGGTCGCGTTTCGACCGCAAGAACTACTTTTATCCGGACCTGCCGCAAGGCTATCAGATCACCCAGTATAAGGACCCCATAGTCGGCGAAGGCGAGATCGAGGTCGAGCGCGACGATGGCTCAGTGTTCACAGTGCGCATCGAGCGGCTGCACCTGGAACAGGACGCCGGCAAGTCGATCCACGACCTCGACCCCATCGCCACCATGGTCGATCTCAACCGCGCGGGTACGGCGTTGATGGAGATCGTTTCCTTTCCCGACATGCGGTCGAGCGAAGAGGCGGCCGCCTATGTGAAGAAGATCCGCAGCATCCTGCGGTATCTGGGCACCTGCGACGGCGATATGGAAAAAGGCAATCTGCGCGCCGACGTCAATGTCTCGGTGCGCAAGCCGGGCGACCCGCTGGGCACCCGGTGCGAGATCAAGAACGTCAATTCGTATCGCTACATCCAACAGGCCATCGAACATGAGGCCCGCCGCCAGATCGCGATCATCGAGGACGGCGGCGCCATCCGCCAGGAGACCCGATTGTTCGATCCGGGCAAGGGCGAGACCCGCCCTATGCGCTCCAAAGAAGAGGCGCAGGACTATCGCTACTTCCCCGACCCCGACCTGCTGCCGCTAATTCTCGATCCGGCGTGGATCAAGGCGATCGAGGATGGCCTGCCCGAACTGCCGGACGCCAAGCGCGCGCGGCTGGTGCGGGACTACGGCCTGTCGACCTATGACGCCGGCGTGCTGGTCATCGAACAGGCCCGGGCCGATTATTTCGAGCGCGCCGCCAAGGGTAGGGACGCCAAGCTGGTGTCCAATTGGGTGACCAACGAACTGCTGGCGCGCCTGGCCAAGGACGGCCTTGATATCGAACAGAGCCCCATACCCTCGGATGACGTCGCCGGTCTGGTGGAGCTGCTGGAGGACGAGGTGATCTCCTCGAAGATCGCCAAGGAAGTCTTCGAACACATGTGGGCCGGGGAAGGGACGCCCGCTCGGATCGTCGAGGCCCGGGGGCTGACCCAGGTCAGCGACACCGGCGCGCTCGAAATGCTGATCGCGGGTTTGATCGAGGCCAATCCAGGCCAGGCCGACGCCGTCAAGGCAAAACCGCAAGCGGTTGGCTGGTTCGTCGGCCAGGCGATGAAGGCCACCGGCGGAAAAGCCAATCCCGCCACGGTCAACGCTATACTGCGGGGCAAGCTAGGGGTTGAGTAGCGCGTCGGATCAGCGCGCCCGTTACCATCGTAAGTCGCGGATTTTATGGGCGCATCCGAAGATATTTGGGTCCGTTCGCGTCTGACCGTAAAGGGAACTTGGCGATGGGCGCCGCCACATTGCTCGCACGTTTGCCGACGCGGGCTTCGCTTCCGGCGGCGGATGCACTTTTTCGTATGGGCTTGGACCTGACCGCGGGGCTGGCGGCGCGGTATTTGACTGCGTTGCAGCCCACGCCTTGTTTGATCTTGCCTCGCGCCGGGTCTGCATCGAGGCCAAGGTTTACCTTCGGGAGCTGAGCGAGCAGATGGACCTCGCCGATGTCATCGATGCGCGGCGCCTGGCCCAGGAATGGTTAGCCGGCCGCAACGGCTAGCTGCATTGCTCCGGAGCGGCGGCTTCGCTAAGAGAAGGCCTCTGGTGACGTGGCCGAGTGGCTGAAGGCAACGGTTTGCTAAATCGTCATACCCGAAAGGGTATCCAGGGTTCGAATCCCTGCGTCACCGCCAATCTCTTTACCTTAGTGCCTGAAGTTAAAGGGATTTCAGGGTGAGGAGAAATCACCACCTCAACTTGTCCGCCACCAGTCTGTTCGGATGGCCCTGGATTTGGCTAGACGCCCGGACCTGGACGGCCTTGGCGGCACAATCAGCGGCGGCCGCCATTTCCTTCGGCGCGACTGCCCCTTCCTCCTCACCAACGAGATCTGTCAATTCGAGTCCGAGCGGCTTAACCTCTTCCACTTCGTTGGCGGCAAATCACGATTCACCGGCTGCGCGAGGTGGGGACCAAGCGGGCGCCAGTCATACTGTCAGGGGGATCGGGTCAGACTGCGATTTGGCTGACGAGGCATTAAACGGTGGCGAAGGGCGTCGTGCTGATGCGGCAGTCTATCCCGTATTTGTTGCGCGCGCGTGAGGTGGACAGGTGCGCAATTTTGCGTCGCACCAATTTTGATCCTATAGGTTTTGCCACATGGATTACGCTCGACTGATATTTACGCCAACCCGCAGCGCCGGCTTGGCGCGCTTAAATTCCTTCCTGCCAAATGCCGGGCGACATTATGAATCGCGCCGCAATCATGACCTCGGTCCTGCGGAACGGACCAATGTTTCGATGCTCTCGCCTTACATCAGCCATCGCCTGATTACGGAGGAAGAAGTGCTTGGCGCCGTGCTCGCTAAACATAGTCCCGCCGCGGCAGAAAAATTTGTGCAGGAGGTTTTTTGGCGAACCTATTTCAAGGGGCATCTCGAGACCCGGCCCTTTCTCTGGACCAGTTATAAAGCAGCGCTCCAAACCCAGGTCGACGACTTGGGTGGGAAGGGTGGGCTGCGCAAATCTTATGAGCGCGCCACCGACGGTCGGACCGGCCTTGCGTGTTTTGATGCGTGGGTCGAAGAACTCGTCGAGACGGGTTACCTCCATAACCACACCCGCATGTGGTTTGCATCAATCTGGATTTTCACGTTGCAGCTGCCATGGCAGCTTGGGGCCGATTTCATGTATCGCCATTTGCTCGATGGCGACGCCGCGTCGAACACGCTCTCGTGGCGCTGGGTTGGCGGGCTTCATACCAAAGGCAAAACCTATCTGGCGCGCGCGGATAACATCCGTTCATGCACAGGTGGTCGCTTCGATCCGCAGGGGCTGGCGCGCGAAGCACCGCCGCTGGAAGAGGGGCCGATGTTGCCGGCAACGAAACTGCGCGCGGCGGCATCAGGCTATCCAACGGGACGGATTGGGCTGCTGTTGTCCGAAGATGATTTGCATCCCGTGCTTCCAGATTCGGCTGTCACCCAGATTGTCGCCGTCGCGGGTGGAACGTGTACGGACGAGCGATCGCCACTCCCTGTTTCCAATCTCGTCACCACCTTTGCGGCGGCGGCATTGGTAGACGGGTTGGCGAACACCGCTGCTCGCCTGAACGTATCAGCGACAAGTTTGCCAACATTTTCAAGCGTGTGCGTCTTGGACTGGGCGCGCGCAATTGGTGTCACCACCGTTGCCGTGCCCTATGCGCCGCTCGGGCCCGCAGCGGACGAACTGCTACAGCTAAAATCGCGACTAACGGCAGATGGCATTACGCTCGTTGAGGTGCGGCGGGACTTTGATGCACGGACTTGGCCCTATGGCACGCGCGGCTTTTTCGCGATGAAGGAAAAAATCCCGACGCTCCTGGGATCGCTCGAACCGTTCGCCGAAGGGGGCGCGCAACAGTCCTTGTTCGCGGCGCGATAGGGCTAAACCCACAATGCCCGAAGGCCACACGATCCACCGCGCCGCGCGCGATCAAAGCCCGATGCTTATCGGACAAAAGCTGGAGGTTTCATCCCCGCAGGGCAGGTTCACAGAAAACGCGGCCGAAATCGATGGCCAAACCTGTACAGATATCGACGCGTATGGGAAACATCTATTTTACATGTTCGAAAATAGCCTCGCGATGCACATTCACCTCGGGCTATTTGGCAAATTTCGCGCGCGCAGACTCCCGGCAACTGAGCCGCGCGGTGCGGTGCGCGTTCGCATGATCAGCGCGAGCCATGTTGTCGATATCAATGGACCAAGCGCGTGCGAAGTGCTCGATCCGCCAGCGGTGGCAGCGATTTTAGCGCGCATCGGGCCGGATGTGCTGCGCGAAGACGCCGATCGCGAGCTTGCATGGCAGCGCATTCACAAAAGCCGCGTTGGCATCGGACAACTGCTGATGGATCAGTCGGTTATGGCGGGGATTGGCAATATTTATCGCAGCGAAATCTTGTGGCGCCAGCAGCTTCACCCCCGCACCCCCGGTAATCAGGTCGATCGCGCCATGTTTGACGCGATCTGGGCCGATGCCGTCCACCTTCTGCAGATTGGCGTTGCAAACAATGCAATCATCACAGTCGATGGTATCAAGAAATCACGTAGCCGCTATGGTGAACGGGTGAATATTTTCAACAAGCCTCAATGCCCGAGATGTGCGGGCGAGATCGTAAAATTTGAAATCGCAACGCGGCGCGCATTTATGTGTGACACCTGCCAGCCATTGATGGTGTGAATTGGCGACCAACGCTTTTGACTCAGCAATAAGATACTATAAAAAACGGCATCGAACAGGTCCATTACCGATCGATGCGGTGTTGTCGAAGAAAATCGACCAACGTCGAGGATACGTTAGTTTGGCGAAATAAGCCGTCCATTGAAACTGAAATCTGACCCCTCCCAGTATTCCAACTCGTCACCGAAGGTAATTTGGTTGGCGGTAATGATATCCGCGGTCTTCCCGTTATCGCTGCGCAACGTCGAGTATCTGCTGTTCCAGCGCGGAGTATACATTTGGCACAGGACGGTGCGGTTGTGGTGGTATCACTTTGGACCGCCATTTGCGGTCGATATCAGGAGGCAGCGTGTCTCGCGCATACGTGGGTTTCGCCAGTTGCGCCGGCACCTCGATGAGGTGTTCGTCAAGATCAACAGTGAGCGACATCCTGGAGTCTTTTTTGACAAAAAACGCCATAAAGCAGCTGCCTTGAAGTTTTTGACGAAGGCGCTGGAGGGCCACAGCCGAGCTGAGGCTACATCAAGCATCGGTCGGTTAACCTGACACCTTTATAAGGACGCGAAAGGCGATCAGGCGAGCGATCCGACAATCGACGCGCGCTGCGACAGCTCGATCCAGTTACCGTCCGGGTCGCGCACCATGGAGATCCGCGCTGTAGTTCCCAGGGTGACGGGCGCCATGGCCTCGCGCCCGCCAGCCGACAACACCCGGGCGTGTTCCTCGTCGACCTTGAAGACCTGGAAGGTGATGTAGCGCCATCCCCGGCCCGCCATCTGGGCGTCGCTGTCGGCATCGCTCGATTCATCGATAAAAATCAGGCTCTCGCCGGCCCGAAACGCCGCGCCGCCGCCGGCCCGTGGCTCCTCCAGCAGACCAAGGGCGTTGCGATAGAAAGCGCGATGCGCCGCCAGATCACGGACGGCCAGACGGACGGCGATCTGCTCGATCCCGTCCTCGCCGGTTGGAATCAAAACAACCCGGTTGCCATCCGGGTCCACGAGCGCGCGCGGCTTGAGAAGTTCCGCCCGGGCGATGACCAGTTCCCGGTAGCCGCTGGGCGGGTTGTCGGGAAGGGTGTCCGCCCGGTGATTTATCTTCACCACCGAACCGTTGGCGTCGTGGCGATATTGGTCCTGGCCCCGGCGGATCGGCAGCAGGTGGTCGAACACAACCCCGGCCTCGTCGCGCCAGAACGACAGCATCGGCTCCAGGTTGTTGGTCGCTAGACCAATGTCGATGCGGGGCTTGGCCAGGTCCATGGTCTTTAGCACCTTTCATTTTACCGGCCGTCGCGGCTAGAACGGGGCTCAAGCCGTGGCAGACGGCGGGCGAGGATACACACGGTCATGAAAGCGGCAGTCTACTACGAGAACGGTGACCCCGACGTCCTGAAGTATGAAGACGTCGCCGACCCACAGTGTCACCCTAAGGGCATTGTCATCAAGGTTGAGGCCGTCAGCATCGAGGGCGGCGATACGCTGAACCGCTGGCGCGGCGCTCTGGCCACCCGTCCCCACATCGTGGGCTATCAGGCGGCGGGAGAGATCATCGAGGTCGGCGCCGAAGTCACGACGCTAAAGGTCGGCCAGAAGGTGGCGACAACCGGGGCGCATGGCTCTCATGCCGAGTTGCGGGCGGTGTCGGCGCGCACCGCCTGGCTGATTCCCGACGGTTTTGATTCGAAGCTGGCGTCCGTGATTCCGGTGGCGTTCGGGACGGCGGACGACTGCCTGTTCGAATTTGGCCGGTTGAAGGCGGGGGAGACGGTCCTGGTGCAGGCCGGGGCCAGCGGCGTTGGCCTGGCGGCGATCCAATTGGCCAAGCGCGCCGGCGCCACGGTGCTCGCCACGGCTTCCAGCGACGAGCGGCTGGAGCGATTGAAGCCCTACGGGTTGGACCATGGTATCAACTACAAGACCAGTGATGTCGTCCAGAGCGTGATGCGGCTGACCAACAACAAGGGGGTCAATCTGGTAGTGGACTCCGTCGGCGGATCGACCTTGCAGGGTTCGATTCTGTCACTGGCCTATCGCGGCCGGGTGTCGATGGTCGGCGCGGCGGGGCGCGAGCCGATGCAGGTGGATGTGTCCTCACTGATGGGAGGCAATCGGTCGCTTTCTGGCGTTTTCCTCGGCGCCGAGATCGCCACCGACCGCGCCCACGACAATATCCAGCGCCTGATCGACGAGGCCGCGCACGGCGAGTTCCAGGTGGTGATCGACCGGACCTTCCCGCTGTCCCAGGCCGCGGAGGCCCACGCCTATATCGAGAGCCGCCGGGCGGTCGGCCGGGTGCTACTTATCCCGTAGCAGGCGACGAAAGGGGATGGGGGGCTCGCGGCGTTTCAATCTCTGTAGCGGCGGGGGAGCCCCCTGCTGACATAGCCAAGGGCAAGGTCACGCGAGCGCTAAGGCCGCCTTGACCAAGGTTGAATAATACGACGTCGCCGCCGTGACTGCGCGCCACGGCTCTGACAACGGCAAGGCCGAGGCCAATACCGCCGGTTTGCCGGCTTCGCGAGGTTTCAAGACGGTGGAAGGGCTCGAATACCCGTTCGGTCTCGGAATCCGGCATTCCCGGCCCGTCATCGTCGATTTCAATGACGGCCATGTCGCGCTCGCTGAACACCCTGGCGCGAGCGGAGACGCCATATTTCAGGGCATTGTCCACAAGGTTGGCGACCATACGTTTCAGGGCGAGGGGGTCTCCGTCCACGATCACTCGATCGGCGCGTTCGACGGCGGTGTGGGCGCCCGTCAAGGCGGCGTCGTCCATCACGGTCTCGACGAGTGAGGCTAGTTCAAGCTTGCGGCGATCCCGCGTCGTCGCGGCGTCACGGACAAAGCTCAGGGTCGAAGCCACCATGGCTTCCATCTGATCAATATCGGCTTCGAGCTTAGAGCGAAGCGGTTCCGGCACGGCGTCGATTCTGAACCGAAGGCGGGTGAGGGGAGTGCGCAGATCATGGGCGATGGCGCCGATCATGCTTGTCCGGTCGTCCACATAAAGCCTCAGCCGCTGCTGCATCTGATTGAAGGCGCCTACCGCCGACGCCACCTCGGCGGACCCGGTGATATCCAACGGCCTCGCTCCAGGATCACGACCGAGGCGTTCCGCACCGGCGGCCAGGGCGCTGATCGGAGCGGCTAATCGACGGGAAAAAGCCCAAGCCAGAGGCGAAACGGCAAGAGCGGCCAGGGCCGTCACCAACAGCAGGCGCTCCTGCCAAGGATCGATACCAAGGGGGGCTCGGGGCTGGACCGTGATCCACCGCCCGTCCTTTTGGCGGATCGCGACCGTAAATTGTCCAAACAGCAGGGGTTCTGGACCCGTGGACTCACCGGGGGGACGCAGCGAGCCACGGCGGCCGCCGAAAGCGACAATTCGCGGTCCATGCTGATCGACGACGACATCCTCTGGGTTGACCCCAACGGCCTTGGCCACGGCGTCACGGAACATCAGCCTGTGTCGCCCGAGCGTCTCATAGGCGGGCGGATCGGCGTCCCGGCGCGTCGTAAGTGGCGGTTCCTTGGGGCTGTGGGCATCGGCCGCGCCGAAACGCACCGTCTGGGCCACGTCTCCGACTGTGTAAACGTTCGGCACAGGAGGCGGCAGGCTGAAGATCACGATCACCGCAGCCGTCTGCGCGACGATAAGGGTCGCGATTACCAGACCCAGGGTCTGGACGAACAACGGCAGCGCGAAGGGTCGCTTCATTGGCTATGAGTGACTTTCACCGTGAAGATGTAACCCTCGCTTCTGACCGTGCGGATCAGCTCAACGGACCCGCCACTATCCTCCAGCTTTCGCCTGAGCCGGCTGATCTGAACGTCAATGGCCCGGTCGAAGGCGTCTGATTGCGGGCCGCGCGCATACTCAAGCAGTTGGTCGCGGGTCAGGACGCGCTGCGGACGCTCGACGAAGGCTCTCAAAAGCGAAAATTCACCGCTGGACAGATTCACCACCACGCCTTGCGGTGAGCGCAGCTCATGTCGGACCAAATCGAGGCGCCAGCCGACGAATTCACAGGCCGCCCCAAGAGATTCTTCGACCGACCGGGGCTCGCGCCGCCGCCGCAGAACCGCGCGGATGCGGGCGAGCAGCTCACGCGGATTACAGGGCTTGGCTAAATAGTCATCCGCGCCGAGCTCCAGGCCGACAATGCGATCGGTTTCCTCGCCCATGGCGCTCAACATGATCACCGCTGGGCCGTCCGGCCGGGACAGCCGGCGGCAGATCGCCAAGCCATCCTCACCGGGCAGCATCAAGTCGAGAACAACCAGGTCGGGCTGCTTTCGCGCCATCGACCGTTCCATTTCCCGTCCGTCAGCGGCCGTGTCGACCCCGAACCCATGGCGGGTCAGAAACTCCGAGATCACATCGCGGATTCCGGGGTCGTCATCCACGACCAGGATATAGTCTTGGGGGTGATCGTCATCCATTTCGATTGCCGTGGCGCTATTCATGGAAGTTGGATTTAAGACAGCGCGCCGACGCGCGAGTTTCCGCTCTATAACAGTCCCGCAACAGGCGGCCCAGGCCAAGAACTCAGATCGACGCCAGCGCTTCATCCGACACAAAGGGATTGGCAAGCCGTTCGGCCCCGAAAGTCGACAACCGTTCGTGCCCGGGAACGAAAGTGACGTCGTTTCCCAGCGGCCAGAGCTTGCCGGTGATCGAGGCGATCAGGTCAGAGTAACTCCCCCTCGGAAAGTCGGTTCGTCCGATCGACCCGGCGAACAGAACGTCGCCCACCTGGGCGAAACGCGCCAAACGATGAAAAAACACCACGTGCCCCGGGGTATGGCCGGGACAGTGGTAAACCTCGAACTCGGTTTCGCCCAATTGGACCCGATCGCCATCCATCAACCAACGGTCGGGAACGAAACTCCGGGCCTCCTTCATGCCCCAACGCGCGGCGCTTTGGTCGATGTCGTCGATCCAGAACTGGTCGTCCGGATGGGGCCCCTCGATGACGGCGCCAGTAAGCGCCTTCAGCGCCGAGGCGCCGCCTGCGTGGTCAAGGTGGCCGTGGGTGATCCAGATCTTCTCAAGGGTCAGGCCCTTCTGCTCCAGAACTCCGACGAGTCTTTGAATGTCTCCTCCGGGATCGATGATCGCGGCGCGCTTGGTCTTCACACACCAGACGACGGTGCAGTTCTGGCGCAGGGGTGTCACCGGAACCACCAGGGCCTTGATCGGCGGTTCGTTGGCGGTCTGGCTATCCATTCTGTCTCCCGGTCGTCTGGCGGCCGGTTGATAAATGGCGCCGTCGCGGCCAAAATGCACTGCCGATCGATGATCACCTGATTTTTCGACGCAAGATTGCTAAGTTTCTGTCAACCTCCAGAATGAGTATTTCAATGACGACAATCGCCTTCATCGGGCTTGGCAACATGGGCGCGGGAATGGCGGCCAATCTGGCCAAGGCCGGTCATGACGTTTTTGCCTTCGATCTGTCGGCGGCTGCATTGGCGCGGGCGGAGGCCGCCGGATGCCGTATCGCGGCCTCAGCAAGCCAAGCCGCAGCGGCGGCCGACACCGTGATCACCATGCTGCCCGCCGGCGGCCATGTCCGGCAGGTCTGGACCCAGTCATTGGTCACCAACGCGAAAGCCGGGACCCTGATGATCGATTGCTCGACCATCGACGTCGACAGCGCCCGAGCGGTTTCGGCGGCGGCCGTCGCGGCGGGTCACAGGGCGGCCGATGCGCCGGTGTCCGGCGGGATCATGGCGGCCGAGGGCGGAACCCTGGCGTTCATGGTCGGTTGCGAGACTGAGGACTTCGCCGCTGTGGAGGAGATTCTGACCCCCATGGCGCGCGTGGTGATCCACGCCGGCGAGGCCGGCGCCGGCCAGGCTGCGAAAATCTGTAACAATATGCTGCTGGGCATTTCGATGCTCGGCGTGTGCGAGGCCTTCGCCCTGGCCGAGAAGCTCGGCCTCGATCCCTTGCGTTTCTTTGACATCGCCTCGAAATCCTCGGGTCAATGCTGGTCTCTGACCAGCTACAGTCCCTGGCCGGGTCCGGTTCCGTCAGCCCCCTCCAATCGCGGCTATGAGGGGGGTTTTTTGACTTCGCTTATGTCCAAGGACCTGAAACTGGCGCAGGAAGCGGCCGCCAGGGCGGGGGCGGCGACACCAATGGGTGCGCAAGCCCAGGCGCTCTACGCTTTGTTTGAGGCGCAGGGGTATGGCCAGAAGGACTTTTCGGCCGTATTGCAACTGCTGCGGGGGCGGTTGGCTGAGCTTTAAACGTTCACGCCATCGCGCCGGCTATTTGGAGCGCGTTTGAGGTGATGGACTACAAGGCAGTTATCCGAGACGCCGTCCAGCAAGTGCATGGAGAGGGCCGCTACCGTGTGTTCGCGGATCTGAGGCGGCACCGGGGCAATTTTCCAATCGCTACCTGGACGCCCACTGACGGGCCACCGCGGGATGTGGTGGTCTGGTGCTCCAACGACTACCTCGGCCAGGGCCAGAACCCGGTCGTCCTTGAGGCAATGCACCGCGCTATCGATGAAGCCGGCGCCGGTTCCGGCGGAACACGCAATATCTCGGGCACCACCTGCTACATGTGGAACTGGAAAAAGAGCTTGCCGACCTCCACGGCAAGGCGGCGGCCCTGCTCTTCACGTCGGGCTATGTTTCCAACGACGCGACGCTGGCGACGCTCCAGAAGGTTCTGCCCGGCCTGATCATCTTTTCCGACGAACTCAATCACGCCTCGATGATCGCGGGAATCCGCAATGGCGGCGGGCCGCGCAAGATATTCCGCCACAACGACCTCGCCCATCTCGAATCGCTGCTCGCCGAGGCGCCGGCCGGCGCGCCCAAACTGGTGGCGTTCGAGAGCGTCTATTCCATGGACGGTGATATCTC
>JAYTXV010000113.1:0-19538 GCA_043742805.1 Caulobacteraceae bacterium
GATCGATCTGTTGCTGCTGGTGATCATGGGCGTCTTGGGCGTGGTCACCCAGGCCTGCTACATCAAGGGCATGCAGATCGGCGACGCCGCCGCCATGGCCCCGATCGACTACACCCGGCTGGTGTTCGCCGTCGGCGCCGGGTTCCTGCTGTTTCACGAGGTCCCCGGCGTGCGGACCGTGATCGGCGCGGCCATCGTGGTGGGGGCGACGCTCTACATCACCTGGCGCGAGCATGTGCTGGCGGGCCGGGCGAGGCTGAAGGCCTAGAAGGTCGTTTCGTGCCCGCAGGCGTGTCAACGCCGCCAAAGCCGCCGCCCGAGCGGTGGAGGGGGAATCATCGGATAGCATTGCTTCCCCGCCGACCCAGTCGCCCGCCAATAACAGCGGTGGACTTCGGTCGATCTTGACGGGTGCGCGGCTCCTTCCGGCCCGCGGGACCGCCGAAACTGAAAAAAGAGAATTGTCAGGCGGTGGTCACACGTGCCATCGCCTTTCCTCAGGAAACCCTTTGGAGAAAAACCTATGCGTGAAGCCGTCATCGTATCCTATGCGCGCACCGGACTGGCGAAATCGGGCCGGGGCGGATTCAACATCACCCCACCCATGAGCATGGCTGCCCATGCCATCAAGCACGCCGTCGAGCGTTCGGGCGTGGAAAAGGATTTCGTCGAGGACTGCTATCTGGGCAACAATGCCCATGGCGCGGCCAATATCGGTCGTCAGGCGGCCCTGCTGGCTGGAATGCCGGTGACCACGGCCGGCGTGTCGATCAACCGCTTCTGTTCATCGGGCCTGCAGTCGATCGCCATGGCCGCCAACCACATCCGAGCGGACAACGCCGATTGCGTGGTGGCCGGCGGTGTCGAGAGCATCTCCATCCCCGGCGGCGGCTTCCCCCGCGAGGCGATCGACCCGGAACTGATCCACGTCGCTCCGGCGATTTTCATGGCCATGATCGATACCGCCGATATCGTCGCCGAGCGCTATGGCGTCAGTCGTGAATATCAGGACGAATATTCACTGGAATCCCAGCGCCGGATGGCCGCCGCCCAGCAGGCCGACAAGTTCAGGGACGAGATTGTCCCGATGAAGACCAAGATGAAGGTGGTGGATAAGGCCACCAAGGAAGAGTCCATTGTCGACTATGTGGTGACCAAGGACGAGTGCAACCGCCCCGAAACCACCCTCGAAGGCCTCGCGGGGCTGCAGCCCGTCAAGGGTCCCGGCAAGTACATCACCGCGGGCAACGCCAGCCAGCTCTCCGACGGCGCCGCCGCGGTAGTGCTGATGGAAGCGGGAGAAGCCGAGCGTCGCGGCCTGACCCCAATGGGCCGGTTCGTCTCCTGGGCCGCCGCCGGCTGCGAAGCCGACGAGATGGGCATCGGCCCGGTGTTCGCGGTGCCGAAACTGCTGAAGCGCCAAGGGCTGACCGTCGATGATATCGACATCTGGGAGCTGAACGAAGCCTTCGCCAGCCAGTGCCTCTACAGCCGCGACAAGCTTGGAATCGACCCGGCGAAATACAATGTAAACGGCGGCTCGATCTCGATCGGCCATCCCTTCGGCATGACCGGCGCGCGCTGCGCCGGCCACATCCTGCTGGAAGGCAAGCGTCGCGGCGCCAAATGGGGCGTGGTGACCATGTGCATCGGCGGCGGCCAGGGCGGCGCCGGCCTGTTCGAAATCTATTGATCTGAACGCCGCCGGCCGCAGGGCCGGATGAAGCAAGCGGGCGCCCGGACGACGAAAGTCGCTTCGGGCGTTGCGCGTTTTCGCCCAGGTGTTCACAGTTGACGATGCGCGCCAACTGTCCCGCCCGTGGACACGAACGCCCGCGGGGTCGGAGGCGACGAGACCATGGACGAACCCTTGGCGGGTCTGAGGATCCTCGAACACTCAGGCGATGTGGCGACCCGCTACTGCGGGCGACTGTTCGCCGCCTGGGGCGCTACAGTGATCCGTATCGCCGGCGGCGATGACACCAGACTGGGTTTCACCGGCGCGTCCGGCCGGGCTTACGGCGCGTGGCTCGACCAGTCCAAGACCATCGTCGAGGCGCCAGGGGAGGCGGGCGGTCGTTTCGATCTTATCGTTGCCGGCCAGGCCACCGCCGACATCGAGGCCGTGGAAACCTTTCGCGCCGGCCGTCCAGAGCGCCCCGCTCTTCTCGCCCTGACCTGGTTCGCTCCGGGAGGCCCCTACGAGGACTGGCGGGGAACCGACGAAATCATCCAATCCCTATGCGGTCTGGCGTTCAGTTTTGGCGAAACCGACGGGCCGCCCATGCTGAGCCAGGGCCACGCCGCCCAGATCGTCGGCGGTCTGGTGGCCCATAACGCGGCGCTGGCCGCCCTTCTGGCGCCGGACGGGCGCCGGCCGGACCGGATTTCAGTGAATATCCTCGAGGCCAACCTGTGCTTCACCGAACCGGGCGCGGTGGCTGGGCGCGCTGACGGGGCCATCGCCACCCGCCTGGGACCGAACCGATACGCCCCGGTGTACCCGGCTTCATCCTACGCCACCGCCGATGGCTGGGTGGGGATTACCGCCCTGACGCCATTTCAGTGGGCAAGCCTTTGCCGGATGATCGGCCGGCCCGACAAGGCCGACGATCCACGATTTGCCACCGCCAGCGAACGCCTACAGCGGGCCGATGAGATCGACGCTCTGCTCATCCCGGTCTTCCGGTCGCGAACCACCGCTGAATGGGTGATGCTAGGCGACAAGCACCGCATCCCCACGGCGCCGATGCTCACCCCGGGACAGCTGCCCCGCGAACAGCACTGGACGGCGCGTGGCGCCTTTGCGCCGGCGACCCCTTCGTCAGTAAATGGCGATGTCGAGGGACCCACCCTGCCCTATCGTATGACCTTCGACGGCCGGGCCGCGCCGCGCTGGTCCGGCGAGATCGATCACGGCCCACTCTCCGGCCTCAAGGTGGTGGATTTCAGCATGGGCTGGGCCGGCCCGCTCTGCGCCCGCACCCTGGCCGATCTGGGCGCGGAGGTGATCAAGATCGAGTCCGCCGATCATCCGGACTGGTGGCGGGGTTGGGACGCCAACGAAGCCGACCGCGCGGCCATGGAGGTGAAACACAATTTCCTGGGCGTGAACCGCAACAAGCGCGGCGTCTGCATGGACCTGACCAAACCGGCGGGCGTCGCCCAGGCCAAACAGCTGATCGCCCGGGCCGACGTGGTGATCGAAAACTACGCCGCCGGGGTGCTGGAAAAGCTCGGCCTGGGTCCCTCGGTTCAGCGCGCGGTCAGGCCCGGGATCATCAGCCTGACCATGCCGGCATTTGGCGCCACCGGACCTCTGGCGGGTCTGCGCGCCTATGGGTCCACCGTCGAGCAGGCCTCTGGCCAGCCCTTCGTCAATGGCGAGGCCCATTGGCCGCCGTGCCTGCAGCATGTGGCGTTCGGCGACCCGGTGGCGGGGCTCTATGCGGCCAGCGCGGTGCTGACAGCGCTGGCGGGCCGCGAGCGGCTTGGAGGCGGGGAAATCGATCTGGCCCAGGTGGCCTGCCTGTTCCAGCTGGGCGCCGATTCCATCCTGGCCGCCCAAATTCTCGGCGATCCCCTGGCCCGTACCGGCCACCGGCGCGCCAGGCTGACGCTCTGCGCGGTCGTGGCCACCCGGGATGGATGGCTGACCGTGGCGGCGGACGGACAAGCCATGACAGGGTTGACCTCGCTCGTGGGCGCCGCCGATGAAAACGCGCTGCGCGCCTGGGCGGCCGGTCTCGATGTCCAGGTTGCAGCGGAAGCGCTACAGGCGGTCGGCGTGCCCGCGGCGCCGGTACAGCCAAGCCACGAACTCACCTTCGATCCCCAACTCGTCGGGAATGGCTTTTGGGTGGAGCTTGACCGCGCCGTGATCGGCCTCCACCTGGTTCCCGCCGCGCCGTTCCAATTTGACGGCGCGCGTCCGGCCATCCGACGATCGGCCCCGACCTTGGGCCAGCACACCGATCAGGTTCTGTCGGAACTGGTCTGACGCATGTTTCACCTTTCATCCGGAGACCCGTCGTGGCTTTTGCCCAGCTTTCCCAGGTCCGCATGGAGTATCTGCCTCACGGCCAAGGCCCCGAGCGGGTCGTGTTTATTCATGGATTTCAGGCTTCGGCGCGGATTTGGCAAGCGACGCAGGAGGCACTTCCCGCCGATCGCTACAGCTCCATCGCCATCAATAACCGCGGAGCCGGCGCCTCCGACGCGCCGCCCAGCGAACATGATTTCGGGATACAGATTTTCGCGCGGGACGCCTTCGAACTGGTGAGCCAACTGGGCTGGGCGCGCTTCACTCTAGTCGGCCATTCCCTTGGCGGAGGAACAGCCGCCCAGGTCGCGGTCGATCACCCAGGCCTGTTGAAGGGTCTGGTGCTGCTCGACCCGGTTGATCCCGACGGCGTCGCGCCGCCCGGCGGGGAAGCAGCGATCGAAGTCTTCATCGACAAGAGAATGGCGGCCCGCCGCGCCCAGCTGGAACGGGGCGCGGCCGGGGACGGGATCGACGCCTCCGGCGCGGGCGTGCCCGAGGCGGCGATGCGCGAACTGGAGGAGGACATGCGCGCCGCGCCGGAACGACGCTTGCGCGGCTCCATGCGTTCGATGATGACCCTGGCGATCGGGGATCGCCTGAAATCTCTGGCTATGCCGGTCCTGCTGGCCGGGGGCGACGAGGACGAACTGATCCCGGTGGCGAATATGCTGGCCACCTGGGCCAAACTGCCCGCCGGCGCCGGCCTGCACTTCTGGCACGGCATCGGCCACTCGCCCAACTTGGACTGCCCAATCGAACTGGCGGCCCTGATCCAGCGCTTCATCGAAGTGACCGTCCCGGCCCGCGCCGGAATGGCGGGAGCCTAGATCAGTCCCAGCGCCCGTTTCATCGCCTTGAGGTTGCCGCGATGGAATTTGCCGAAGCCTTCGGTCAATTCCGCGACCTTGGCCTCATCCTTCGGATCGAACTTCACTACCAGCACTATGCGGGACGTATCCGCGCCGGTGGGCTGCACCGACACCGTCGAGAAGTAAGCGTTCATGTCGGGCCGATCGAGCGTGTAGCTATAGCTGTGCTCGGTCTCGTCGGTCAGGCGCTCGTCGATGGTCCGCCCACCCGGCATGGTCAGGGTTCGGACCTTGCCTTTTGGCGTCTCAACGGTGCTTTCAGCTTCTACGAGAGTGGCCCATTTGCGAATACCGGAGAAGTCGCCGATCACCGCCCAGACCGCGGGGGCGGCGAGAGGAAGATCATCAATGGTGGTCACTTCATGCATGGGAGAATCCTTTCAGAATTGAGCTCTATAGGCGGTCGGTTCACTGGGCGGTGCAGCCGCCCTCAACGACCATCTCGGAGCCGTTCATGAAGGCGGCCTTGTCGGAGGCCAGAAAAACGATGGCGTCCGCGATATTGCCGACATCACCAAAGTGGCCCAGGGGATAGCGCTTGGCCAGTTGGGTCCGCGCGTCATTGTCGCCGATCCCGACGCCACGCGACGCACCGGTGACCAGCGCCACTCGCCCCTCAAGATCCGGCATGTCCCGCTTCCCAACGTTCGACCCCGGCGCGCTCTTCGGCCCGCCACCGGCGTGACCCTAGCTTAAATAAAGTCGGAGTGAACCTTGGGTTCAATCCAAAGCCGTCCCGGCGGCCTCAACCAGCGACGCCATTGCGGTTCTGGCCGACCTTCCACTTGCCTTCGATGCGGCTGATCGGCAGACTCCCTATGGCGTGATGACGATCTTGCCCATGGCCTCGCGGCTGGCGAGATAGGTTTGGGCGGCCGCCGCGTCGCTCAGGGCGAAGACCCGGGCGATACGCGGCTTGATCTGGCCACTCGCCACGCGGGCGAACAGGTCGTCGAGCATGGCGCGCATCTGGACCGGACGGGCCATCACCGTATCCAGGTGGAAACCGCCGACCATCTGGCATGGCCGCATCAGGGTGACCGGCGTCACGTCCACTCGCTCGCCGCTGGCGAGGCCGTAAACCACCGCCCTACCGAATTGGGCCAGGGCCTTCATCCCACCGCGAAAGATGTCACCACCCACGCTGTCGAGAAATAGGTCGCACCCAACGCCGCCGGTCGCCGCCCGCGCGGCCTTCGGCCATGTCGGATCAGCCGGATCAAGCGCGAAATCGGCGCCCAGGCGCAGGGCCTCGGCGCGTTTTTCGGGGGTGCTGGTCAAGGCGACGATCAGTCCGGCGCCGAGAGCCCTGGCGAGGGTGATAATCCAGCCGCCGACCCCGCCGGAGGCGGCCGAGACCAGCACCGACTCGCCAGGCGCGAGGCGCCCGACCAGAGTGAGCAGGCTCATCGCCGTGGCGCCCTGGTTGGGCACGGCCACGGCCTCGATCGCCGACAGTCCGCCGGGAATCTTCACCGCCTGGTCCTCGGGCATGACCGCCAGCTCGGCGTAACCGCCACTACGATCAGGAAAAATCCCCGCGACCCGGTCGCCGATGGCGACACGGGCGACCCCCGCGCCGACCGCCAACACAACACCCGCCGCCTCGGAGCCTGGAGTGAACGGCAGCGGCGTGGGTTCGAGGTAACGACCGGTACGCTTGGCGATGTCGGAAAAGTTCAACCCCCCGGCCTCGACCTTCAGCAAAAGTTGGCCCGGACCCGGTGTCGGGTCCGGCGCCGCCTCGTATGTCAACACCTCCGGCCCACCCAGTTGATGGAATCGCACGGCCTTCATCGCGTCTCTCCCGATAAGTTTCGTCATGATACGATCATCGAGCGGCTGTTTCGCACCCAATGGCGTGCTGGCCTAGGCGCGCGGGGCCAGCCAGGGCGTGCCTCAGAACGATCCGGATCGGCAATATTACATGGAGACGCTATAGGTTCTGGTCCATGGTCGTCCAAATCCGACCGAGGAAACCAACATGGACGACGCCGCCGCTGCCCTCCACACCCTGACCTCTCGTAAGGTCCCGGCCAAGACCCTGAACGTGCCCACCACCGTCAGCCCGCAGCTGCAACGCTCGATCTCCAACCTGGCGTCGGCGCCGCGACTGGCTATGGACCGGATGCCCCGCACCTCGGAAGAGTGGCGCGCCTTCGTCGCGGTGGCCGACGCTCAGGCCGCCTCGCTCGCCCCGATCCTGGCGGCGATGTTTCCCCATACGACGAGCCTATCGGAGATCGCCGGTGTTAAGGTTCGCGAGATCACGCCCGCCACTCTGGATTCGGCCAAATCGGGCAAAGTCCTGATCAATCTGCACGGCGGCGGCTATGTGCTGAACGGCGGCGACGCCAGCACTGGAGAAGCGGTGCTGGGCGCGCACTACAGCGGCATGAAGGTGATCTCGGTCGACTACCGCATGGCGCCCGATCACCCCTACCCGGCGGCGGTAGACGACGCGTTGGCAGTCTGGCGGGCCGTAACCGCCGATCGCGATCCCGCCTCAGTCGGCGTGTTCGGGACCTCGGCCGGCGGCGGCCTGGCCCTGGCCCTGACCTTGAAGCTGAAAAGCCTGGGCCTGCCCCTACCCGGCGCGCTGGCTCTTGGAACACCCTGGGTCGATCTGACCGGCGCCAGCGATTCCTATGCGGTAAACGCCGAGGTCGACGGGATTTTTTCCAACTTCGACAGCATCGGCAGAGCCATGGCCGCGCTCTACGCCGGGCCGGTCGGGCTGACCGACCCGCTGGTCTCGCCGATCTTCGGCGATTTCGCCGGCTTCCCGCCGACCATCTTCACCACGGGCACGCGGGACATTCTGCTCAGCGACACGGTGCGGGCCTATCGCTCGATGCGCGCGTCGGGCGTGGAAGCGCGGCTGGAGGTTCATGAAGCCATGAGCCACGCCGAATACATCTACGCCTACGACAGCCCTGAATCGGCGGTGGCGTTTGGCGATGTCGCCACCTTCTTGAACGCTCATCTGGCGGGGTAGCGCGGCGCTTCGCCTGTCCAAGCGTAGTGGCGGCCAGGGCGCGGCAGGTCGGACACCAGTCGGCATGAGCATGAAACCCGACTGCGGCTGGAAGCGGATGTCGGGACTGCCAGCCTGGCTGATGTGGTCGACCGCGCACCGGTATTTCCTGGTCGGCTTCCGCAGCCGCCTGATCGTTAGGATAAACTGGCTGTGGAACTACCTGACCTTCAATCGGGGTGCGCGGCTGATCACCGACGGCGGCTTGGCGAAGGCCGCGCCCAAGACAAGACAATTGCCGATCGCTTCCTCTGCCCCTAGCTTGTCCTCGTCCGGTTAGAAAACTGGGCTTGAGACAAGCATGAGGGGAACACCATGGCTTATGAGGGCTACCGCCTGATCCATTTCGCCCGCGAGGGCCGGGTGGTCACCGCCACGGTGGATGCGCCGCCGATCAATATCATCACCGTTGCGCTCTATGCCGAACTGGCCCGGCTGTCCGAGGAACTGGGCGCCGACCCCGAACCCCTGGTGTTCGTCCTCAAGAGCGCCGATCCGGATTTCTTCCTGGCCCATTTCGACGTCGGGGCGATCCTGACATTTCCCACCGACACGCCCGCCACGCGAGAGGCCTGGGATCGCAACGCCTATCACGTGATGTGCGAACGCTTCAGGACCATGGACAAGGTGACCATCGCCCAGATCGAGGGGCGGGTAGGCGGCGGCGGCAGCGAGATTTCGATGAGCTTCGACATGCGTTTCGGCGTCAAAGGCAAGACCGTCGTCAACCAGATGGAAGTTCCTCTAGGCATATTGCCAGGTGGAACAGGCACCCAGCGCATGCCCAGACTGATCGGCCGCCACCGGGCGATCGAGGTGATCCTGGGCGGGATCGACCTGGATGCCGAGACGGCCGAGGCCTGGGGCTATCTGAACAGAGCCATGGCCGCCGACGAAATCGGCCCCTATGTGGCCGCTCTGGCCAGGCGGATCGCCTCGTTCCCCGAAGAGGCGGTGCGGCTGGCCAAACAATCGATCAACAGCGCCGACAAGCCCTTGCACGAGGGTCTGGCCGACGAGAGCTATCTGTTCCAGCAGCTGACCCGCACGACCAGCGGCCAGCGCAACATGGCCAAGTTCCTGACCATCGGCGGTCAGACCCGCGAGGGCGAACTGAAGGTCGCGGAACTCAGCGGCCAGTTGGGCGAGGCCTGACTTGAGCGGCTTCACCCTCTACTACGCCCCGGGGCTCCGCGCCCGGATGTCGGCGGACCCGGCGGTGGCGCGCATGATCACCGCAGAACAAACCCGGTCTGAATGGAACTGATCCTGGTTCGGCACGGCTTACCCGTGCGCAGCGCGGAGACGTCCGACCCCCCGCTGGGGTTGGAGGGGCTGGAGCAGTCGCACCGGGTGGCCGGCGCTTTGGCGCGAGAGAGGATCGACGCGGTCTATTCCAGCACCATGCGCCGGGCGATCCAGACCGCCGAGCCTTACGCCGCCCTGGCCGGCCTTGCGGTGACGACCGACGACGGCATCGTGGAATTCGACCGGAACGCCGGATCCTACACGCCGATGGAGGAATTGAAGCGCGACAACTACGAGGCGTGGGCGCGGTTCGTGGCCCGGGGACGCGACCGGGGGACTATCGTCGAATTCCAGACCACCGTAGTCCACGCCCTGCAGGCGATTGTGGCGCGCCATCCGGGCCAGAGGATCGCGGTGTTCTGTCATGGCGGGGTGATCAATGTCTGGACCGCCCATGTGCTGGGGATGACGCCTCGCCTGTTCTTCGAGCCGCGCTACACCAGCCTCCATCGCTATCTGTGCGCCAGCAGCGGCGAGCGCAATCTCGTCAGCCTGAACGATATCGCGCACCTGGGCGACGGCTGAGGGCTGGGAGATCACGGTGACGGCGTTTCAGGGGCTGCGGGTTTTGGATGTATCGCAGGGGCTGGCCGGGCCGATGGCGGTGATGATGCTGGCTGACTTCGGGGCCGAGGCGATCAAGGTCGAACCACCGGGAGGCGATCGGGGCAAGGACCAACCCGGCTATCTGGCCTGGAACCGGGGCAAGGCTCGGACCGCGCTGGACCTGGACACCGCCGAGGGATTGGCGGCGCTGAACAATCTGCTTTCAGGGGCCGATGTGGTGGTGTTCGACCACGCGCCGGGACGATTGGAGGCGCTGGGTTTGGACGCTGCGAGCCTGACCGCGCGCCACCGGCGGCTGATCCATGTCTGGGTTCCGCCATTCGGAGTGAGCGGACCGTGGAGCCATCTGCCCGAGCATCATGGCATGCTGGCAGGCCTGACCGGCACGGCGTTCCGGCAGGGGAGCTACGCCGACCAACCGACCTGGCATGTCATGCCCATGGTGCTGCACGGCCAGGCGGTGATGGCCGCCGCCGCCGTGGGAGCGGCGCTAAAGGACCGGTTCCGCACCGGGCTGGGCCAGGCGGTGACGGTGAGCGGGGCGCATGGTAACGCCGAGATTGCCGGGCCGGTGGGACTGCTCGACGCGCCTGGGATGATGCAGGGCCACCCCCTGGGCGGTTCGGCCAGCTATCGGCTCTATCAGTGCGGCGACGGGCTGTGGCTGTTCCTGGCCACACTGTTTCCGCACTTCTTCGAGAAGGCGGTCGATGCCCTTGAGCTGCGCCGGCGGATCGCCGAGGCCGGGCCGACAATCGACGCCGGCGAACTGATCGAGGGGGTGTTTCGCGAGCAACCGAGGGCGCACTGGCTGGCGCTGCTGGCCGCTCACGACGTGCCGGCGGCGCCAGTGGACGACCGGGCCGATTGGCTGGGCAGCGGCCCGATGGGCGACAACGCCATGCGTTTGGTTCTGGAGCATCCGAACCTGGGGTCGGTGGAAATGCCGGGCGTGCCGATCAAGCTCAGCGAGACGCCGGGCTCGGTGCGCGGCCTGATGCGAGAAGCGGGCGCAGGCGAATTGAGGGCCTTCGCCCGGCCGCGGGCAGCGCCGCCAGCGGCTGGAGGGCCGGCGCATGGAGAAGACCCGCGCCCGCCGTTGGCCGGGGTTCGGGTCCTGGACCTGGGGACGGTGATCGCCGGGGCCTACGCCAGCTCTATCCTGGCTAACTTCGGTGCTGATGTCATCAAGATCGAGGCGGCCGCGGGGGATCCGTTCCGCCCGTTCGGCCCCGGGTTCATGAACCATAATCGCGGCAAACGCGGGCTGGGCCTCAACCTCAAGGATCCGGAGGGCCGGGGCGCATTCCTGGACATGGCGCGGCAATCCGACGTGGTGATCGATAACTATCGGCTGGGGGTGCGCTCGCGGCTGGGGATCGACTACGCGGTCCTACGGGCGATCAATCCCCGGATCATCTCAGCCTCGATCAACGCCTACGGATCGACCGGAGCCGAAGCGCATCTGCCGGGATTCGACCCCCTGCTTCAGGCGCGTAGTGGGATGATGGCCGCCCAGGGGGGGGCGGGGGACGAGCCCGTTTTCCATTCGGTGGCCATCAACGACGTGGCCACCGCCGCGGTGACCGCTTTTGGCGTGATCGCCGCTTTGAACGCGCGGGAGACGACTGGCTTCGGCCAGAATGTCGAGACCTGCCTGGCCGCCCAAAGCGCACTCTTTCAGTCCGGCGCCCTGACCACCTGGCCGGGTGCGCCGCCTACCCCGGTCGGCGAGCGCGACTGCATCGGGTTTTCGGCGCTGGACCGATATTACCCCTGCGCCGATGGCTGGATCACCCTCGGCCTGACCAGCGGAGCCCAAGCTGCGGCGCTGGAGCGGGTGCTCGCAGCCGAGGGTTGGACCCGCAGGTTCCCTGATATCCTACGCCAGCCCAGGCGTGGCGATCTCGCCTGCGAGATCTTCGAACTGATCCGCGCGCGGGACCGTAACGAACTACTGTCGTCCCTGGGCGAGGCGGGCGTTCCCGCCGCGCCGGTGTTTCGCGGCGACGAGGCGCGAAGCGAAGAATGGCTCTGGGAGAGCGGGTTTTTCGAACTGCGCCGCCATCCGATGTGGGGCGACATAGTGGCCAGCCGCGCCTATGCCGACTTCAGCCGGGGGGCTTCGGGCTTCACCCGACTTGACCCGGATCTGGGCGAGCATACGGTCGAGGTGCTCAGGGAGTTCGGCTTTGAAATCGACCGGATCCGCGCGCTGGCCGAGGCGCGGTTGATCTTTCGAGGGTAAGCAAAAGCGAGAATGGGAGCAGACGCATGACCGCTTCCAGAGCGTCACTATAGGGTTCTGAGCCGCGAGGCGCTGAAGGACGGCTTCGTGCAACAGCACGTTCTGGAGGCGACGCTGCCTGAGGAACCGCCCTATCAGCGCTGGGCCGGAGAGGTTTCTCCCCTTGCGCCTTCATGATCAAGTAATCTGATCGCCGAGCAGCGATGGAGGACACGCCATGATCGATCGTTTCGGACCCGAGCATATTGACGCCTGGCGGCGCGATGGCGGGGTTTCGATCCACAACTTCTTCACCTCCGACGAGGTGGCAGCGGTGCGGGCCGATTTCGAGGCGGTGTTCGGCGTGGAGGGCGCCGACGAGGCGCTGGAGAAAAAGCTGGATGGCCAGGTCGGCCGGTTTCATCCGACCCAGTTCAAGGGCGTAGCACCCGTGCCGCTCAACTGTTCGCCGGCCCTGAACCTGATCGGGGTGCACCCGGCCATAGTCGCCTTCGCCAAACAGGCGCTCAAGGCCGACAGGGTGCATGTCTATCAGTGCCAAGCCTGGGCCAAGTTCACCGGCGAGAGCGACTATGACCAGCCGTTCCACTGCGACTACGCCAACCATACCCTGACCGCGCCGTCCGAGGACGCGCACCTGAACTCGATCACCATCCTGTGCTATTTCAGCGACGTTACCGAGGCGCACGGCCCGGCTCACTATGTCAACCGGCCCGATAGCCTGAAGGTGACGACGCCCGAGGCCACCCTGACCCGTGACGGCGAGGCGCACGCGAGGATCCAGCAGGCGCTGTTGCCCTACGAACGCAGCACCGCCGCGCCGGCCGGCAGCGTGTTTCCCTATTCGATCGACATCTGGCACCGGGGCACCAACCTGACGGCGCCCAAGGGCCATCGCTATGCACTGATGACGTGTTTCAAGGCGGCCGGGGACGAGGCCATCGGCTTTCACGCCTGGGCGTTTCACCAAATGCAGCCCTGGGCGAAAATCTTCGACCACGCGACGCCGGAACAGCTGGAGTGCTTCGGCGTGCAGCCGCCCGGCCATCTGTTCTGGACCGAGACGACCCTGGCGAGGGCTCAGACGCGGTATCCGCGGTGGGACATGACGCCCTATCGCGAGGCGATGTTGGCGCGAGCGGCTTAGGGACGAACGAAACAAATGAAAGCGATCCGTATCAGCCGCACGGGCGGCCCCGAGGTGATGGACTATGTCGACATCGACCTGCCGCCGCCCGGGCCCGGCCAGGCGCGGGTGAAGCACACGGTGATCGGCGTCAATTTCATCGACACCTATCACCGCTCCGGCCTCTATAAACTGCCGCTACCCATAGGCTTGGGTACGGAAGCGGCCGGAGTGGTCGAGGCGGTCGGTGACGGCGTGACAAACCTGGAGGCCGGCGACCGGGTGGCCTACGCCGGGGCGATGGGGTCCTACGCGGAGGGCGCCAATGTTCCCGCCGACCGGCTGGTGAAGATCCCGGCCGGGGTCAGCGACGAGACCGCCGCCGCCTGCATGCTCAAGGGCATGACCGCGCAATACCTGCTCAAGCGCACCTATGCCGTGGCCCCGGGCCAGACGATCCTGTTCCACTCGGCGGCCGGCGGCGTCGGGTTGATCGCCGGCCAGTGGGCCAAGCATCTGGGGGCCACGGTGATCGGCACGGTGGGCGACGAGGCCAAGGTCGCCCTGGCCAAGGCCAACGGCTACGACCATGTGCTGGTGGCGCGGGGCGACGGCGTCTGGGTCAAACAGGTGCGCGACCTGACCGGCGGCGAGGGCGTGCCGGTGGTCTATGACTCGATCGGCAAGGACACCTTCGCCGAATCCCTCGATTGTCTGGCGACGCGCGGGCTGATGGTCAGTTTCGGCAACTCATCGGGCACAGTGCCCCCGGTCGAGCCGGGTATCCTGTCGGCCAAGGGCTCGCTCTATCTGACGCGTCCAACCCTGGCGAGCTACACCCGCACACCCAAGGAACTGCGGGAAACCGCCGACGACCTGTTCGCGGTGATCGCCAGCGGCGCGGTGAAAATCGCGATCAACCAGAGGTTCAAGCTGTCGGAGGCGCGGGCGGCGCACGAGGCGCTGCATAGCCGGGCGACGACGGGGGCTACGGTGCTGATCCCTTAGGGTCGGCGACGGTGGCGAGCGTCAGGGCGAGGAGAGTGCGTGGGAGCCGCCTCACGGTGTGACGGATCACAGGCAAAACGGATAGGCGCAACCACGAGATATGAGAACGGATTTGAGAACGCTCAGGGGCTACGATGGCAGGTTCGGGCTTAAGTGCTGGCTCGAGATGGGCCGCGGCACGCCACCTCACGAGGCGCATTCCGATGATGTCGTGGCCCTGAGGGCGCGCGCGGAAGGTCTGATGGCCGCCGGAGACTACGGCTATGTCGAACTATCGGCCTGGAATTTCGAACTCAATGACTGGGTTCGGATGGAGACGTTCAAGCCGGATTGAAATCCTTGGATCGCGGGCTGAACCCGCCGGTCAGTTGAACCGCCGCTTCCGCAACCGGGCGGCCCGGTCCACGGTCCGGACATCCACGTCGAAGACGTCCCCCTCCCGCTTGACGCGCAACGGGGCCATCACCCCGGCCGGTCCCAGAGCCCAGAGGCGGGTGTAGAATTCCGCCAGATTGGCCACCGTCTTGCCGCCCACGGCCAGGATCGCATCGCCCGCGCGCAACTCGGCGCGGTCTGCCGGTCCGCCGGAGGAGACGTCCAGCACCACCACCCCGCCGCCATTGTTATCCTGGGAAAACAGGCCCAGCCAGGGCCTGGGCGGGTGGGTAGATCGGCCGCGCGAGAGCTCGTCCAATATCGGCGGCAACAGCTCGATCGGCACGCACATATTGATCAGGCTGGGCTGGCCGCCCGGCGCCTGCTGGGTCATCTGCAGCGAGCCCACGCCCATCAGCGCGCCCGATGGGCCGATCAGACCGGCGCCGCTCCAATGGGGGTGTCCCGGAGCGGTGAACAGCGCCTCGTCCAGCAGATATTCCCAATAGCCGGCGAACGGCGCCCGGCCTACCACCCGCCCGGCCGTGGCATGAGCGCGTCCGCCCCCGCCGGCGAGGATGATCGCGTCCTGGTCTTTCAAATGGCGCGAATCGCCCAGCGGCAAAGCGGGCAGATTCAGCGGCTCCAGCGCATGAACCAGCCCCAGGCCAGTGACAGAGTCGACACCCAGGGCGTGGGCGGCGATGCGCCGACCGTCACCGGCGATCAGCGTGACCTCTTCGGCCTCGGTGATCAGGTAGCCGATGGTGAGCACCAGACCCGCCTCGCCGATCACGATGCCGTTGCCCAGGCGCTCTTCGCCCAGGGTCTGGGCGGTGAAGGCATCGGAGGGCACGCGAGCGTGGAGCACAACCACCGAAGAGAGCGCGGTGTCCAGGTCAAAGGCGTGACCCTGGGGGGACGGGCGCAAAGCCTTTTCAACCTCATGGTCATCGAAAGGAGATGTCATGAACTCTCCTTACACGAACTTCTGGTCTACCAGCCAGTCGGCTAGCGGATCGATCCAGCGATCGACCGGCAGGGCCTGACGCACCATGCCAAAGCCGTGGCCATCCTTGGCGAAGATGTGCTGGTCAGCGCGTGCGTCATCCGGCATCTCGGCTCCTTGTCGATATTCAGCCGGGCTTGCGGAAGCGCAGCAGGAACTGGTCGGTCTTGCCGCGGATCGCCGGATCGAACACCATCTTGCTGTGATCGTCGGCCGGGTTGGCGAATATCTTGCTCTCGCCGTCGAGCTTGAAGCCCGCCGCGGTGACTTCGGCGATGACGCTTTTCTTATCGATGCGGTGCAGGATCTCGGTGTTCTTCAAGCCCGAGCCGGCGGCGTCGGCGTGGTCGAGCACCACAAAGACCCCACCGGGTTTCAGGGCGGCGAAGACATTGCGGTTGAAGGCCGGCACATCGGCCGGACCCATGAATTTGTCGTGCAGGTCATGATAGTTCTGACGAATGAACACTTCGTCGAGGCCACCCGGCAAGGCCAGGGCGTCGATCGGCGTGTTGAGCACTGACACGTTGGCGTAGGCCGGCGCGGCGGCCAGCGACTGCATCATGCCAATCAGCTCGGGGTGGGCCTTGATCACCTCGGCCGGCTCGAACGCATAGACCTTGCCATTCGGCCCGACCGCCAAGCTCAAGGACCGGACGAACCGGCCGGCGACGACATCGGCCACCCGGTCCCCTGGCTTCACGCCCATGAACGCCAGGACCTCGCTCCCCTTCATCGCTGGATCAGTAAGGGCGTCGGGCCGAGGTTGGGCTGGAGTCTGGGCAAAGACCGCCGACCCCAATCCCAGCGCCAGTATTATGGTTGCAGCCATCTTGATGGTTGCGCGTGACATTGCCGTCTCCCTAATTTTTCTTCCGGCATCTTAGTCCAGGCGCGTCGTTTAGCTAGGCTCGTTAGAACAACAGCTTGCGGAAGCTTAAGCTGACCGTCCGGCCGACCGGGTCGAGTTCCTGGGGCCGGAAACCCAGCGGCGTGGCGCCGAAGGCGTCGCGGGCCTGGATGCGCTGGTCGAGCAAATTGATCATGTTCAGGCTCAGGCGCGCGCCGCGCAGCCAGGGATAGCGCTTCATCGCCCACTTCTGCTGGGCGAAATTGTCGAACAGCCGCAGGTTGAGCGTGGTGAGATTGGAGAATGACAGGTCGCGGGTCGGCGATCCCGGCAAGCCCACGACGTGGGTGCCCTGGCGCCAGTCGGTCGACAACCGCCCCCCAAACCCGGCCAGGGTCATACCCAGCTGGGCCTCGATCTCGTTGCGATACTGGCCGCCGCTATTGCCGATCGGCGCGCCGTTCAGCAGGTCCAGGGTAGGTCCACCCGAGCGCACCAGCTGGCGATCGGTCAGATAAAGGGTGTGATAGACGGCGACCTGCAAGCGCCCGGCGGTGGGGAAGGCGCCTGACGCCCGGCGCGGCGGGCCGTTGGGACCGAACAGGGCGCGCCCGAGGTCGCCTCGGGCCGGCTGCTTGCCGATCGGGCGGGTATAGTTGAGCCCCCAGCGGATTTCCGAGCGCTCCGAGCGGGCGAAGTTCACCGGCCGGATGTCCTCCTCGACCAGATCGCCATTCTCGTCGCGGATGAACCGGGCCGGGAAGGCCGCTTGGATCGGACCACTGGCGGCCGGGAAAGTGGCGATCGGGTTCTTGATGGCGCTCCGGGTGTAGTTGGCGACGATGGTCAGGTCGCGGGATGACCAGGGCTTCAGGGTCAAGCCGATCTTCAATACGTTACGGGTATCGGCTACCAGGGCCGGATTGCCGCCGGTCAGCTGGGCAATGTCCACGGTCTGGCTGGTGGCGTAGTCGAAGACCCGCACACCCGGAGTCAGGATGGTGGCTCCGGCCAGTTGCTGGATATTCGGGGCCGCACGGTCGTTGGTGTGCGAGACAATCAGGGTGTAGCCGGGGATCGGCGTCCAGTTCAGGCCATAGCCGAAGGTTTTCAGGGTTCCGTCGTCCGACAGCTGATCGATCGCGCCATTGGCGTTGACCGACAGATCGCCCAGGAACGGCAGGATTCGGTTCGACCGGCTGGTCAGGGGGATATCGATGTTCAGCAGGCCATTGGCGTCATTGCGCGACATGGACGTAGCCTGAACGAATCCGAATTGCGTCGAATGGGCGCTCTGCCAGCTCTGGGTGTCACCGGCCTTGGCGCTGACATAGAGATTGCCGGCCGGGAGCTTCAACACAGGACCACTGGCCAGAAACTGGATGTTGGCAGCGTCCGAGATCAGACGCGCCACACCCTGCGGCCGGCCTGCCCCGACATCTGTGTCGGTCTGGCTGTCGGCGTGATCGTAGCCGCTGGTCAGCGACAGTCGCCAGTCATGCAAATCCTTGTTGAGGGTCGAACCCAGGTGCGCGGTCCAGCCGTTCAGATATTGGTGGAGCGCGTTCTGCTGGAGCGAGTTGCTGGCGGTGGCGCCCAGAGTGGCGTTGACGGTGGCGTTGATACCGCCGGCCATCGGATGGGCCAGCACGGCATTGGCGGTCAGGGCCTGGATGGCGGGCGTCAGACTTCGATCGCCATCGGTGATTCCGCTCGCGCCCTTGTACTGCAGATCGAGATTAAGTCGGTCGGCACGGCGGATGCGCAGCAGACCTAGCTCGGCTTGGCCAGTCACCTCGTCGCCCTGACTGGGTCCGCCGCCCGCCGCCGAGGCGGTAACGGCGCGAAACCGGCGGCGCAGGACGATGTTCACCACCCGCTGATCGGCCGTGTAGCCGTATTTCAGCGCCGCCTCTTCAGGCAATATATCGACCCGTAGGATGGCTTCGGTGGGGATGTTCTGGATTTCGCCCAGACCGGAGATGCGCCGACCGTTCAGCAGCACCACCGGCGCGCCGCCGCCCCGGCCGCGGTCGCTGCGGGTCTCGGGAGCCAGTTCAGAGAGCAGCTCAGTCACCGAACTGACGCCATAGGTCTGGATGTCGGCGGGGCCGAGTTGAAGCTCCGGCTTGATGTCGCCGATCACCGCGCCGGGCTGATGGGCATAGTCACGAGCGCGGGCGGTGACGGTGAGTTCATTTGTGCTCGTCCCTCCGGAATCGTCCGCATCGGCTGGCGGACGGGCTGGCGCGGGGCGGGGTTTGGCGGGCGACGGTGCGGTTTGTGAACCGGGCGGCGCGGTTTGGGCGGCGAGTTGAGTCGCTGCCGCCATGGCAATCAAGACGATCACCGTGGCCAAGGCGGGCCTGAATGACGTCCTGATCAACGGTTTCGAGCTTTTTTCGCCAAGGTGACTGGGCGTTTCACACCCGCGTTGCAAAATCATGTCGCCGCGATTGCCGCGAGGCGGTAGAGGCGATCCATGAAGCGCGCCGCGCACGGATGGGCACTGCCGAAGGCGCTGTGGCTGGTCCTGGAGCTGGCCGCTGCCCTCGCGCCATCCCAGGCTAACGCCTGCGCCTGCGGTTGCGGCGTGTTCGATATCGGCGACGGCTCGATGAGCGCCAGCGGCGGGTCCGGGTTCTCGGCCTTTTTCCGCTACAGCTACATGGATCAGAATCACAACTGGGAGCGGGGTTCGAAGGCTTCCGCCAGCGACAACAAGGACAAGCGGATCGAGACCAGCTTCTACACCATCGGCGCCCAATACGCGGTTGGGCGCCGATGGACGATCATGGTCGAGTTGCCGCTCTATGACCGCGACTTCACCACGACCGACGACGGAACCGTTGCGGGTCCGGAAGGCGGCCTCCGCAAGGCCCACCTGACCGCCTTGGGCGATCTGCAGCTGACCGCCACCTACACCGGCTTCGCGCCGGACAGGTCCACGGGGCTGACCCTGGGGGTCAAGGTTCCGACCGGCGATGATGTTGGACCCGAAGGTCCGCTCGGCGGCGCCGAGTTCGACCGCGACACCCTGCCGGGGACGGGAAGCACCGACCTGATCTTCGGCGCCTACCATCTTGGCAAGCTCAC
>JAYTXV010000114.1:0-4820 GCA_043742805.1 Caulobacteraceae bacterium
GACCGGGCCGGCTATTTCTATTTCGTCGACCGGGTGGGCGACACTTTCCGCTGGAAGGGCGAGAACGTTTCCACCAGCGAAGTAGAGCGCGCGCTGCTCGCGGTTCCCGGCGTCAAGGAAGCCAGCGTCTACGGCGTCGCCGTGCCCCATCATGAAGGCCGCGCCGGCATGGCGGCCGTGGTAACGGATGAAGGGTTCGACCTGGAGGTTTTGAGGCGCGGGATTGAAGTCGCCCTGCCGCCCTACGCCCAGCCCCTGTTCCTTCGCCTGACCCCCGCCCTGGCCAAGACCGGCACCTTCAAGCCGCGAAAGCTCGATCTCGTTGCGGAAGGGTTCGATCCGGCGGTGGTGACGGACCGGTTGTTCCTGCGCCAGGGGCCCGCGGGCTACTCGCCCTTCACGGCGGCGCTCCACCGCGAAGTTTTAACCGGAAGCGCGCGGCTGTGATCGCGCGGGCAGGCCTCGTCGGCTTGCTCTGTGTCGTCCTGGTCGCCGTTGCGCCCGCGGGCGCGGGCGCCCGGACGAACCATCGTCACACTCACGACCCTGGCTTCACGTCTCATCGGTCCGCGCGAAGCCCTGTCGGAGGCTGGGGCTTCGCTGCGTTCGGTGAACGGGGTTCCCGGAGGCGGTCGAAGCGCGACGGCGCGGCGCGGTATACGTTCAAGGCCGCCTCGCCCTGTCCGGTCACTGGCCGTTCCCGCGGAGCTTGCCCAGGCTATGTGATCGATCATATCCAGGCGCTTAAGCACGGCGGGCGCGACGACGCGTCCAATATGCAATGGCAGACGATAGAGGCGGCGCGGGCCAAGGACGACGTGGAATAGGGGGCGTGGAGAAATAGCACCGGCATGGTCAGGCGCCAGGTTGCGCGCGCTCGCTCGGCGAATTCGGCATTGGCCTCGCCGTTCATGTACGAGCTGTCGGGGCTGTCGGGGCTGTTGAAGCCGTTGCATTCCAGCGCGCCCTGGTCGGGACCAAACCAGCCGCCGTTGGCGCGGACGAAGGCAGTGATCGCCGGCTGGCCCTTTTCCTCCGCGCCTGTTCATCGTGCGCGACAACGGCACTGAGGATACCGAGGTCGTCGCCATCCCGTGTGGATCGGCCTGATGTCCCCGTCTCGCTGTCCTGGAACTGCCAAACCGTGGTGGCGTCGACCCGGTCATATTAAAATATTCATTGACAATATGCAGTTTTTATTGCAAATTGCAAATTAATTGTCGATCGTTTTCATCGTGAAACCCGTGTTGGGAACGAGCCGGCGCCCATGCCTCCAGGGCTTCCCGCACACAGCGGCGGTTCACCGTATTAACGGTGGATTTACGGTGGAAATGTTCAGGACGATGCGCTTTCGCTTTCGGGGGGCTATCGTGCCGCCATGCCCGACGACGTGACCCCGGACGATTCCACACCCCTGATTGGCGCCGACCTGATCAGGGACCTGGTGACGCGCTTGCCCGACACCCCCGGCGTCTACCGGATGTTCGGCGAGGGTGGTGAGTCGCTGTATGTCGGTAAGGCGCGCTCGCTGAAGAAACGGGTGATCCAGTACGCGCAGGGCCGGTTCCACACCAACCGCATCGCCCTGATGGTCGATCTGACCCGGTCGATGGAATTCACCACCACCCGCACCGAGACCGACGCCCTGCTGCTCGAGATCAATCTGATCAAGCAGCTGAAGCCCCGGTTCAATGTGCTGCTGCGCGACGACAAGAGCTTCCCCGAGATCGTCATCCGACGCGAACACCCGGCCGCGCAGCTACGCAAGCACCGCGGCGTCCATTCGATCAAGGGTGATTATTTCGGCCCGTTCGCCAGCGCCTGGGCGGTGACCCGCACCCTCAATACCCTGCAGAAGGCTTTCCTGCTGCGGTCCTGTTCCGACAGCGTCTATGAGAGCCGCACCCGGCCCTGCATGCTGCATCAGATCCGCCGTTGCGCCGCCCCTTGCGTCGGCCTGGTCTCGCTGGAGGACTACGGCGCCCTGGTCGATCAGGCCGAAGCGTTCCTGCGCGGCAAGAGCCGGGCGGTGATGGCGAGCATGAGCGCGCAGATGCAGGCCGCCGCCGACGATCTGGAATTCGAAAGCGCCGCGCGCCTGCGCGACCGTATCCGCGCCCTGGCCTTGGTGGCCCAGGAGACCCAGATCAATCCCGAGACCGTCGACGAAGCCGACATCTTCGCCCTCAGCGCCGAGGGCGGCCAGGCCTGCGTTCAGGTGTTCTTCTTTCGCGCCGGCCAGAATTGGGGCAACCGCGCCTATTTCCCGAGGGTCGACCGGTCGGACGGCGACGCCGAGATCATGGCCGCGTTCATCGGCCAGTTCTATGACGACAAGCCCATACCCAAGCTGATGCTGGTCAGCCATGAGCCCGCCGAGAGTGAATTGCTCAAGGAAGCCTTCTCCTTGAAATCGGGCCGCAAGGTCGAGATTTCCCGGCCCCAGCGTGGCGAGAAGCGCGAACTGGTCGACAATGCCCTGACCAACGCCCGCGAGGCTCTGGGTCGCAAGATGGCTGAAGGTTCGGCTCAGACCAAGCTGTTGGTCGCGGTCGGCGAGACCTTCGGCCTGGACGCCCCGCCCGAGCGAATCGAGGTCTATGACAACTCTCACATCATGGGGACCAATGCGGTGGGCGGCATGATCGTCGCCGGCCCGGATGGGTTCCAGAAGAACCAGTATCGCAAGTTCAACATCAAAGATGCCGAGCTCACCCCCGGCGACGACTACGGCATGATGCGCGAGGTTCTGCGCCGCCGCTTCGCGCGCCTGGCCAAGCAGGAGGAGGCCGGCGAAAATCCGCCCCGCCCCGATCTGGTGCTACTGGATGGCGGGGCCGGCCAGCTGGCCGAAGCCGAGGCGGTGATGGCTGATCTGGGCGTCGAGGACGTGCCTCTGGTCGGGGTGGCCAAGGGGCCGGACCGCGATGCCGGACTTGAGCGGTTCTTCCTGCCGGGGAAGACGCCGTTCATGCTCGAACCCAAGAGTCCGGTGCTCTATTACCTCCAGCGCCTGCGCGATGAGGCGCACCGCTTTGCTATCGGCACGCACCGCGCCAAGCGCTCGGCCGAGATGCTCAAGAACCCGCTCGATGAGATCGACGGCGTCGGCCCGGCCCGCAAAAAGGCGCTGTTGCACGCGTTCGGGTCGGCCCGCGGTGTCTCCCGCGCCTCGGTCCAGGACTTGGCCAAGGTTGATGGCGTCAGCGAACCGTTGGCGCAGCGGATTCATGACTCGTTTCGCAAAAGCTGAGCGCAAGGGGGCGGATAACGCAGCCTGTCCATGTCCAACTCTTGCTGATGTTGATCTGCTTAGTCTGCGGATAAAAAAACGCTTCCAACGACTCACAATCTCGCGCGTTAAGTTCGGTGATGGATCGAATCCCTAATCTCATCACCGGAATTCGCCTGGGCTTGGCGATGTTCACCTTCGGGGCCTTGGCCGGGGCCGCGCTGCTCAGCGAGACCCTGACCATTGAGACCCAGTTCCTGCTTGAACGCCTGGCGTTCTTCGCCTTCGTGATCGCCGCCCTGACTGACTTCGTCGATGGCTGGCTGGCCCGAAAGCTGCACGCAGAGAGCGTGTGGGGCGCGATTCTCGACCCGATCGCCGATAAGGTTCTGGTTTGCGGGGTGGTGTTGGGACTGCTGTCACTGAGCCCCAACGCGATGGTCGCTATCCCGGCCGCCCTGATCCTGTTCCGCGAATTCACCGTCAGCGCCCTGCGCGAAGTGGCGGCCGGCAAGGGAATAGAACTGCCCGTCACCCTGTTGGCCAAGTGGAAGACCACCCTGCAACTGGCCGCCCTGGGCGCCGAACTGCTGGTCGCCTGCTGGGGGGCGTTCTCGCTGCCGAACGATCCGAGTGTCTTCGGCGCGGCCACCACGGGTGCTCACGCCCTGCTTTGGGTCGCCGCGGTTGCCACACTGGTTACCGGGTTCCAATATTGGCAAAAAGCTCACCAGGCTTTGAGCGACCCCGCGCGGGGCTGATGAATCTGTGGTTCGAGGGGCGTCGTCGATGAAGCTTGGTATGTTGGGCGTCGGTCTGTGGGGTCTTGCCTGGAGTGTCGCCGCGGCCCAGACGCCGCCCGACCAGCCCCAGCCCGCGCCACCCGCGCCGCCCATCGCCGAGCCCCGCGATCTCCCCTATCCCGGCGTCCTGCGGCTGGCGGTGGACGCCACCGACCTGCCGCACGCTATCTTCGCGGTCCACGAGACCATACCCGTCTCGGGCGCCGGCCCCCTGACCCTACTCTATCCGAAATGGCTGCCGGGCAATCATTCCCCCACCGGCCCGATCGACAAACTGGCGGGCCTGATGATCACGGCCGCCGGCAAGCCCGTGGCCTGGAAGCGCGATCCGGTGGACGTTTACGCCTTCCACCTGGACGTCCCGGCCGGCGTCTCAAGTCTCGACCTCGATTTCCAGTTTCTGTCTCCGGTCTCCACCCGCGAGGGTCGGGTGATGATGACGCCGAATATGTTGAGCCTGGAATGGAACACCGTGGCGCTTTACCCGGCCGGCTATTTCTCCCGGCAGGTCCAGGTGGAGGCCAGCGTCAAAGTGCCTGACGGGTTTACTCCAGCCACGGCGCTTGAGGTCGCGTCTGTGTCGGGTCCGATCACCCGGTTCCAGGCCACCAGTCTCGAGACGCTGGTGGACTCGCCCCTGATCGCCGGCCGCAACTTCAAGAACATCGATCTAGACCCGGGCGGCCCGGTCCGCGTTTCCCTGGACGTGGTCGCCGATCGACCCGAGAATCTGATTGTCCGACCCGATCAGATCGCCGCGCATCGGGCGCTGGTCCAACAGTCCT
>JAYTXV010000115.1:0-2264 GCA_043742805.1 Caulobacteraceae bacterium
GATGCGCATGCCGTTGGGTGGCGCCCTGGCCTTCATCAATGTCTGGGCGCTGAAGGACGGCGACGGCTGGGCGATCGTCGACACCGGCATGCAGACCCCTGCCACCAGCGCCGCCTGGAACAAGGTGTTCGCCGGCGCCCTCGGCGGCGCCTCAATCACCCGGGTATTCGTCACTCACATGCATCCCGACCATATCGGTATGGCCGGCTGGATCACCCGCAAGTTCGATTGCCGGCTATGGATCAGCCGCCTGGAATATCTGATGTGCCGGGTAATGGCCGCCGACACCGGCCGGGCCGCGCCCGACGACGGCCTGAAGTTCTATCACGCCGCCGGATGGGACCGGGCCGCCCTCGACACCTATGAGGCTCGTTTCGGTGGGTTTGGCCGCAATCTGCACGCCCTGCCCGACAGCTATAGGCGGCTTGAGGATGGCGATGAGCTGGTGATCGGCGACCATCTCTGGCGCGTGGTGATGGGTTCCGGCCACTCGCCGGAGCATGCCTGTCTTTACTGCCCAGGCCTGAGGCTGATGATCTCCGGCGACCAAGTATTGCCGCGCATCTCCTCGAATGTCTCGGTCTTTCCCACCGAGCCGGATGGCGACCCTCTGGACGACTGGCTGACTTCACTGGCCGCGATCAAGCCCAGGATACCGGACGATGTCCTGGTGCTGCCCGCCCACAATGAGCCGTTTCACGGTCTGCACGCCAGACTGGATCATCTGATCCAGGGCCACGAAAGGGGCCTGACGCGGCTGCACGCCAAGCTCGCCGAACCGAAGCGGGCGATCGACGTGTTCGGGGTGCTGTTCAAGCGCGCCATCAGCCCCGAGTTGCTGGGCATGGCCACCGGCGAAGCCTTGGCGCACCTGAACTGCCTGATGCACCGCGGCCAAGCCACCCGCAGGGCCGACGCCGACGGTGTCAATTGGTATCGGGCCGTATAAGCCTAAGCAGGCTTGCATCGCCGGTCTCGAATTTGTGGTGCATCCGCCAGCCGGTTTGGAAGGGGTTGTCGGCCAGAATCTGCGGGCCGACCCGGGTGTTCCTATCGCGCGGGGCGCCCGCGACCATGTGGCTGGCCGCATCATGGACCTTGGCCAGGAACACCGGCTCGAAGGATTTCTCCACAAGGACGCGACTCGCCTATCTTCGATATAGTGATCGGCCGCAATCTCGACGCCCACGCCCTTCGCGATATTGTCCGCCACCGACGGCGCTTCCGACTGACCGACCCCTACCAACCGAGTTGCCGGATCATCGTGGCCACAATTATTTATGACTGTAGTCAGTTTATGGATTACGGCGGACCCGCCAAGCCCCGATCCTGATGTCCTGAATGGACGGACATGGAGAGACGGCAAGTCTTGGTCGAGACCGGGTCGTCGCGGAGCCCGTCCAGATATTGCTTGTCCGTGCGCGCCGTCACAGTGTTATCGCTGGCTTGGCCCGATCCGGGCGGCCCTGTTCATTGAAGGCTCGGATATATGAGTTTAGTCAGCTTCCGAGATCGGTCCGCGAGCGACCGCCGGAAAGAATTTTGACCGTGGATCTGGTCATCCGAACCGCCGAACCGAGCGACGCTCCGGTCATCCTGGCGTTCATCCGCGAGCTAGCCGACTACGAGCGCTTGCTGCACGAGGTGAAAACCACTCTGGCCGATGTCGAGGCGCTGCTGTTCTCCGCGTCGCCCAAGGCCTTTTGCGACATCGCCAAAACGGCCGACGGGCCGGTGGGGTTCGCGCTTTGGTTCTACAGCGTCTCGACCTTCGAGGGCCGGCACGGTCTGTATCTGGAAGACCTCTATGTTCGGCCGGCCGTCCGGGGTGGCGGCGTTGGCAAAGCGCTGTTGGCCGCCCTCGCCAGACGTTGCGTCGATGAGGGCCTCGCGCGCCTGGAATGGTCGGTGCTCGACTGGAACGCCCCGGCCATCGCCTTCTACGACGGCCTCGGCGCCACGGCTAAAACCGAATGGATCACCCGCCGGATGACCGGAGAAGCCCTGACGCGGCTCGCTCGGACTTGACGCGCCCAGCCTTTGCGCCGCAAAAGGCGCCGTGGTTCCCGCAAGGGATCAATAGGGAATGCGGTGGAATTCCGCAGCTGCCCCCGCAACTGTAAGCGGTGAGCTTACGGACCCGTTCATGGCCACTGGGGCGATTACCCTGGGAAGGCCGGTCCGTCGGCGTCGACCCGTGAGCCAGGAGACCTGCCACAAGTCGTGGTCACGCGCGAACGCGTCGGACGGGGTGTGCCGAAGCG
>JAYTXV010000116.1:0-6382 GCA_043742805.1 Caulobacteraceae bacterium
TCCGACATCCTGGGCGATGAAGATCACCTGGGCGACATGGACTTCAAGGTCGCCGGCACCGCCGACGGCATCACCTCGCTGCAGATGGACATCAAGATCCCCGGCATCACCGAGGCGATCATGAAGCAGGCCCTGGCTCAGGCTCGCGACGGCCGCCTACACATCCTCGGTGAAATGGCCAAGGCCATCGACGGCGCCCGCAGCGACGTCGGCGAATACGCCCCCAAGATCGAGACCATCACCATCCCCACCGACAAGATCCGGGAAGTGATCGGCACCGGCGGCAAGGTGATCCGCGAGATCGTCGCCACCACCGGCGCCAAGGTCGACATCAACGACGAAGGCACGGTCAAGGTCTCGGCCAGCGACGGCGCCAAGATCAAGGCGGCCATCGACTGGATCCGCTCGATCACCTCGGAACCCGAAGTCGGCCAGATCTATGACGGCAAGGTTGTGAAGGTGGTGGATTTCGGCGCTTTCGTGAACTTCTTCGGCGCCAAGGACGGCCTGGTTCACGTCAGCCAGATCGCCAGCGAACGGGTCAACAAGGTCTCCGACCTCCTCTCCGAAGGCCAGGCCGTGAAGGTCAAGCTGCTCGGCTTCGACGATCGCGGCAAGATCCGCCTGTCGATGAAGATCGTCGACCAGGTCACCGGCGAAGACCTCACGGCCAAGCAGGCGGCCGAAGCCGACGCCTAGAGCCCCCATCCCCTCCTTCGGGAGGACTTCCTCCAAAACGGGGAAGTGGGAGATTAGATTTGTGGTTCCCCTCCCCTTTTGGGGGAGGGGAACCACAATGCTGTGAAGCGGGCGCCGGCTGCTTGGCTTCAGCCGCGTTTCCAGTAGGCGCCGGACCGGGCCACGCAGCGCTTGGGCAGGTCCTTGCGGCCCGCTTCGACATAGCCCAGCCCGCTCATCAGTTCGGCCACCAGGGCCTGGGCGGTTGGCACGGCCGCGGGGTCGCGGCGATAGTCCTCGCCCAACTGATCGTGCAGCAGCGTGTCGATCCCGGCCATGGCCGGCAGACCATCCAGGGTGGCCTCGATCGCCGCCGAACGCGCCGCCGGCGTGGCGAACACCGCCCGTATCCGTTCCAGCATCGGATCGGCTTCGGCCAGGGGCTCGGGCTCGGCGTATGGCAGGCCCAGCAGCTCGATCGCCCTGGCCAGGTCGTTGCCTTCGGCCGAATGCAGGGATCGCGCCCGCTTCCAAACCGCGTGGCGCTCGGTCTGGCTACGCTCGCTCAGGCGCGACCGGGTCCAGCCGCCGATAAAGACTTCCTCTTTCATAATCTCCGATTAAGGCGCCCGGCGCCCTTTGCTCAAGAGGGGCGTGACGTTTACGCTCATCGTTATGGCCACATTCCACTCTGGCGGGCTGACCCTCGCCTATGACGACATCACGCCGGCCGGGCCGGTGCTCGGAACCGTCGTGCTGGTCCACGGCTTCGCGACCAACCGGGCCGAGAACTGGCGCCGCCTCGGATGGTTCGGGTCCCTGGAGCGCAAGGGCTATCGCGCGGTGGCGCTTGACCTGCGTGGCCATGGCGAAAGCGACAAGCCCCATGACCCCGCCGCCTATGGCCGCGAGCAGATGACCGCCGACATCGTCGCGCTGATCGACCGCCTGGATTTGGGCCGTGTCGATTTGCTCGGCTATTCGATGGGCGCCCACCTGTCGCTGGCGGTGGCGCTGGAGGCGCCGGGACGCATCAACAATCTGATCCTCGGCGGTATAGGCGGGCGCATGCTGACCGGTAACCCGATCTCAGAGACCGCCATGACCATGGCGGAGGCCCTGACCACGGCCGATCCAAGCGTGATCACCGATCCGACCCTCAGGGGCTTTCGCCAGTTCGCCGAAAATCAGGGCGAGGACCGGCTGGCCCTGGCCGCCTGCAGCCAGGGCCGCGGCGGATCGCCGGGCGCCGACAGGCTCTGGGGGCTCGCGGTCCCGACCCTGGTGGTGGCCGGCAGCCGCGACGAACTGGCGGGCGACCCCCAGGCCCTGGCCGACGCGATCCCGGGGGCCAAGGCGGTGACCCTGCCCGCCTGCGACCACTTTTCCGCGATCCCCCACGCCCTGTTCAAGGCGGCCGTGTTCGATTTCCTGGAGGGTTGGGAGGAGTAGGGTGAATCCTAGCTCCTGGTGGTCGTTCCGACGAAGACCACCGGCGTGCCGCGCTTTACAGATCTTCCCAAAGTCGTCGCGTCCCAGTTGGTCAACCGCACGCAACCGTGAGACGCGGTCTTGCCGACCTGGTTTGGGTCGGGGGACCCGTGAATGCCATAGGTCGCCGTGGTCAGGGCGATCCACGTCGATCCCACCGGATTGTTCGGACCCGGCGGTATGCTCAGCACGCCCAGCCCCTTGCGCCCAAAGGTCAGCCGCCGGGGATCGTAGGTATAGTCGGGGTTGAAAACCACGGTCCTTACCGCCCAGGTTCCGGACGGCGCCGGTCGCTCGGTGCTGCCGACGGTGGCGGGGAACGCGGCGACCACATGGCCGCCCGCGTCGAGGGCGCGAACCTGGTTGGCGCCCTTGTCCACTTCGATCCGCGCTACGGGTCGGTTCAGACGTTCCGGGGATGGCCGAGCCACCAGCAGCGATGTTCCGACCGCGCCGAAATTGGCCCGCGGGTTCAGGGCGTGGAGTAGAGCGACGCTCATGTGAAAGCGCTCGGCTATTTCCTCGGCGGGATCGGTGTAGCCAATGTATTTCAGCTTGGCCATTGCCTGGAAGTCGGTGGGCGTCTTGCCGAGGAACGGACCGGTTTCGTCCGCTGCGGTGATCACGTAGGCCTGGGTGACCGGTGACCGGTCGCCGCTCGTCAGGCGTTGAAACAACGCCGGGGTTAGAGCTCCATCGTCGGGCAGGCCGGCTATTTTGGCGAACATCGACAGGGCCCGAGTAAGGTTGTCGCCGGGCAGCCCGTCGATCACCCCCGGCGAGACATTCGCCCGGTCGAGCAGAACCTCGACTTTTACCAGCAGATCCGAGGGCCCGCCGGGCGCGGGTGGACTGGGCGCGGGGGGGCCGGGCGCGGCGGCCTCGATGGCGGCGGCGCGCGTATCGCCGGGCGCAGCTATCGGCGACCCCGTCACGCTTATGGGGACGATCACCAAACAACTCGCCAGCAACAGGTGAGCGGCGGTGACTTGACGTGCGGACATGAGGATTCTCTTTGGCTTTCATGACCAAGGCGCGAAATCAACGGGGGTTCCTCGCCATTGGCCTCGCCATCGCCGCCTTGGGCTGGTTTTCGGCCGCCCCCGCGCGCGAAGCCGGTGCAAACTGCGACAGCGGGCCGGTCGGGGACGCGGCGTCGAACGCGGCGAGCCTGACGACACTGGCCTGGGCGCCGTTCCGCCGCCCCGAAATCGGCTGGGACATTTACGCGCCTCTGGTCGCGGGGGAGATCGGCTCGGCATGCGACCCCGCCTCGCCGGGTTTCGCGGCGACGCTGTCGCGCTGGCGGCGGGCGCATGGTCTCGGCGGGCCGGGTGTGATGGACACGGCCATGTTCACGGCTCTGAAACAGATTTGGCAGGCTCGCCGGCCGTTTGTTCTGGCGAGTCTCAAGTCCTGCCCGCCGCCACCGGCCGAATCCGCGCTGTCGGCCGCGATAGGCGACGAGCTTTGGGGCGGCAAACCCGCCCTGGCATTGCCCGGCGCGCTGAACGCCTATCGCGCCATGCGGAAAGCGGCGCGCGCCGACGAACCGGCGGTCGCGGCCGATCACAAGCTGATGTCGATCTTCTCGGCCTATCGCAGCCCCGACTACGACGCCGCCCGCTGCGCCCGGGACAACAATTGCCAAGGCGTCACGCGCGCCGCCTGTTCGGCCCACCGCACGGGCCTGGCGATGGATCTCTACCTGGGCGTGGCTCCCGGGTCGGCGATCGATTCCTCGGCGGACGCCAATCGTCGTTTCATCTCACAGGCCGCCGCCTATCGGTGGATGGTGAACAACGCCCGGCGTTTCGGCTTCGTCAATTATCCCTTTGAACCGTGGCACTGGGAATGGACCGGCGCGGCGGACGCCTCAGGCTAGATTATAGACTCCGCCCTTCTCGATCGATGCCTTGAACGCCGGGCGTTCGTGCAGGCGGGCGACCCAGGCGGCGATGTTGGGGAAGGCGCCCAGCCGGCCGAACGCGCGGCCCACTTCGCCCACGAAACTCAGCTGCACGTCAGCGCCGCTGAAGCCGTCGGCCAGGATGTAGTCATGCCCGGCCAGGGCCTTTTCGATGTAGCCGAGGTGGTTGTCGATCTCGCTGTCGATGCGCTCTTTCAATGGCGCCCCGGCCTCGCCCAGGCGCATCACATAGAGGTTGATCATCAGCGGCAGCATCGCCGAACCCTCGGCATAGTGCAGCCACTCCAGATAGGCCTCGTGCGCCTTTGTCCCGGCGGCCGGCGCCAAGCCGCCCTTGCCGTATTTGCGGACGATATAATCGACGATGGCCCCGGACTCGGCGATGGTGATGTCGCCCTCGTCGATCACCGGCGACTTGCCCAGCGGATGCGCCGCCTTGAGTTCCGGCGGCGCCAGATTGGTCACCGCGTCGCGCTGATAGGCCTTGATCCGGTAGGGCGCGCCCACCTCTTCCAGCAGCCACAGGATGCGCTGCGAACGCGAATTGTTGAGGTGGTGAAGGGTGATCATCGGGCGCTCCTCGGCTTGGTTTCAACCTAAGACGGGGTGGGTCCGCTCACAACCCGCCATCAGGACCAGTTGAGATCGCAGGTTGGCGAGAGAGGGGTGATGGGGCTAAGGTTTGCGCCATGCGTGATATCTTCATGGTCCTGATCCTGCTGTCTCTTGGCATCGTGGTCATCGTCTTGGGCTTCGGCATCTATGCCCTGTTTCGGGGCGGCGATTTCGGGCGCAGCTGGTCGAACAAGCTGATGCGGTTGCGGGTGCTGGCCCAGGCCTGCGCGGTGGCGGTGCTGGTAGCCGCGGCCCTGTTCATGCGCCACGGTCACTAGGGAACCGGCATCCATGGTTCTGCTCAACAAGATCTACACCCGAGCCGGCGATGCCGGCCAAACGCGGTTGGTCACTGGCGAAAGCGTGACCAAGGCCGACGCTCGGGTCGAAGCCTATGGCGCCGTGGATGAGCTCAACGCGGTCATGGGGCTGGTCAGGTTGGAGACGGCCGGCGACGAAGTGCTCGATCCGATTTTTGCGCGCATCCAGAATGACCTCTTCGACCTGGGCGCCGATCTCGCCACCCCCCATTCCCCCGATCTCGGCTTCGAGCCTCTGCGCATAATCGATAGCCAGGTGACACGGCTGGAAGGAGAGATCGACCTGCTGAACGCCGACCTTGCGCCCCTGAACTCGTTCATTCTGCCGGGCGGTTCGCGGGCCAGCGCTTTCCTGCATCTGGCGCGCACGGTCTGCCGCCGCGCCGAGCGCCGGGCGGTGGCCTTCGTCGCGGCGGCGGCGGTCGAAACGGGCGGGGCGCCCCACGGCCCAGGCCTGCGCTACCTGAACCGCCTGTCAGACCTGCTGTTCGTCGCCTCCCGATACGCCAACGCCCGAGGTGACGGCGACATGCTCTGGGTCCCCGCCGCCACGCGGTGAGACCTGGACGCAAGGCCCATAGTCCTGACACGAGTAAACAAAGTCACAATCCGCGACCAATTATAACCGGGATTCAATTGCGGTAGCTGTAGTGGTGGAACCAACCAGGACGGTGATGTCCTGGGATGCGTTGCGGCATTGGCAGGAAGTGACCGAAAGGTGCGCGGCGTCTGGTGTGGAGGTCTGGACGTGGGTGCTGATGCCCAATCGTGTGCACCTGATCCTGGTCTCATCCGACGAGGACGCCCGGGACCAGCGCACCGGCCACTTCCTGCAGAGCCGAAGGCGAAGGCGAGCCGGCCCGACAAAGAGCGATTAACTCCACCGCCACCGCAATGCCGTTTTACCCCTTCGGCTTGGTCGCCGCCGGCGCCGTAGGCAATCGCCCTGTGATCCGCCAGACCGGTAAAGGCGTAAGGCATTGGTGGTCGCGGACATCCCACCACGCGCCGGCCCGGTCGCACTTGTCCACCGGCCACACGAACCACCACTGATAGGCGGCGGCCGTCAGGCTGGAAACGAGGAACAGGCCGAGGACGATATAGGTGATGTTGGCGATCAGACGGTGCATGGGCGCTCTCTTAAAGAGCCGACCCCGGCTTGCAAACTACGCTGATCGCGTTAATTGCGGTGCGCTTCGGCGGAGGTTTTGAGCTCAATGAAGATTCTGGTCCCTGTGAAACGCGTGCTCGACTACAACGTCAAGGCACGAGTGAAATCCGACCAAACCGGTGTCGATCTCGCCAATGTGAAGATGGCGATGAATCCGTTCTGTGAAATCGCCGTGGA
>JAYTXV010000117.1:0-1902 GCA_043742805.1 Caulobacteraceae bacterium
CCCGTTCAACATCGCCAGCTACGCCCTGCTGACGATGATGGTGGCGAAGGTGACCGGCCTGGCGCCTGGCGACTTCGTCCATACCCTCGGCGACGCCCACCTCTACCTTAACCACCAGGACCAGGCGCTGGAACAGCTGCGCCGCGAACCACTGGCCCTCCCTGCCGTGCTGCTGGCCGATCGCGACGATCTGTTCGGCTTCCAGCCCGAAGACCTCACCCTCAAGGGCTATCGCCCGTATCCTGGCATAAAGGCGCCGATCGCCATTTGAACGCTATCCTCACACTCGGACCCGTCGCGCGCGGCGCCAACGGCGTCATCGGCCGAGATGGCGCCCTGCCCTGGCGCCTGAAGACCGATCTCGCCCTGTTCAAGACCCTGACATTCGGCAAACCGGTGATCATGGGCCGCAAGACCTGGGACAGCCTTCCTCGCAAGCCGCTGCCCGGCCGCGCCAACATCGTTCTGTCTCGCGACGGATCCTTCGAGCCCAAGGGGGCCCTGGTCTGCGAGGGTCTGTCCGAGGCCATTTCCATCGCCCGCGAACATGCTGAAGACGACGGAGAGACAGAGTTCTGCGTTATCGGCGGGGCCGAGTTGTTTTCCGCGGCCTTGCCCCGCGCCAGGCGCCTGTATCTGACCGAGGTCGACGCCTCGCCCGAAGGCGACGTGATGTTTCCAACCTTCGATGAGACCGACTGGATCGAGGTCCGCCGAGACGCCCATCCCGCCGGCCCGGACGACGATCACGCCTTCGTCTTCCGTCTGCTTGAAAGGCGCTGACACGCCCTGTACCTGTGCGAGGAGCGCCCTATAGTCCCGGCGAGCGATAGGCAACCGGGAGCGACGCTATGGACATTCAACTGGTCACAGACGGGCTGCAGTTCCCCGAGGGGCCGATCGCCATGAACGATGGCTCGGTCATCCTCACCGAGATCGAGGGGCAGGTGCTGACCAGGGTGACGCCCGATGGCGTCAAGACCCAGGTCGCCCACACCGGCGGCGGCCCCAACGGCGCGGCGATTGGTCCGGACGGGGCCATCTACGTCACCAACAATGGCGGCTCTTTCGAGTGGCTGAAACAGAACGGCCTGACCATCCCCGGCCCGACCCCGCCCAGCCACACCGGCGGCTACATCCAGCGCGTCGATATCGCCACCGGCGCGGTGACCACCCTGTATGACAAGTGCGATGGAAAGCCCTTCGCCGGCCCCAACGACCTGGTGTTCGACAAGGACGGCGGCTTCTGGTTCACGGACCATGGCTGCTCGACGCCCGACGGCCGCAAGAACGGCGCGCTCTATTACGCCAAGACCGACGGGTCACACATCGTCCGCGCCCGCGACCACCTGATCTCGCCCAATGGCGTGGGCCTGTCGCCCGACGAGACCATCGTCTACATGGCCGACACCCAACTCGGCCGCCTGTGGGCTTTCGACCTCGCCGGGCCGGGCGACCTGCCGCCGCAGCAAGGTTTCGCCGCCGGACGGGTCGTGCACAACCTGCCCGGCTATCAACTCCTGGACAGCCTCGCGGTAGAGGCCAGCGGCAAGGTCTGCGTCGCCACCATCATCAACGGCGGGATCACTGCCTTCGACCCCAACGGCGAAACCGAACACTTTGCCTTTCCCGACCTGATCACCACCAACATCTGCTTCGGCGGCGCCGACATGATGGACGCCTGGGTGACGTGCTCATCCACCGGCAAGCTTTTCAAATGCCGCTGGCCGCGGCCGGGGCTGAAGCTGAATTTCAACGCCTGAGGGGGAGCTAAAACCGCTCCGGGATCACCACCGTCATGCTCTTGATCGCCCGCAGGAAGGCGGTCTTCAGGCGCACCGGCTCCTCGACGACTTGAATCATCGGGAAGCGTTTGAGGATCTCCTCCCAGATGATGCGCAG
>JAYTXV010000118.1:0-4112 GCA_043742805.1 Caulobacteraceae bacterium
GCGAGGCCGGTGCGCGCGATGCCGCCTACTGCCGCGCCGCGCACCGGCTGGCGGACACGCCCGCCGAATGGTTCGAGGCCGCCTGGCTGACGCTCAACCAGCAGATGAGCGCGCTCCAACCCGCGCGCGAGAGCCGCGCAGCCAGCACGACGCTGGGGCGGCGTTTCTTACAGCTTGCCGCGAACCTGACCGAGCGGGAGCGGCTGGCGGAAGCGCTTCGGGCGGCGAAGGCGGCGGGAACGGACGTTCATCACGCCACGGCGTTCGGCCTGGTCGGGGGGATATTGGGACTGGCCGAAGACGAGGCGGCGCTGGCATTTTTGCAGCAGGCCGTCATGGCTCTCGTGTCTGCCGGCCAGCGGCTCCTGCCGCTCGGCCAGGCACGGGCGGGCGCTCTGCTCTGGCGGCTGCATCCTACTGTGGCGCGAGCCGCCGCCACGACGGACACCGAGGCCGTCTTCAGTTTCCTGCCGATGCTGGACAGCGCCGCCATGCGTCACCCGACGCTGGCGACACGGCTGTTCATCAGTTGACCCCAGGCACGACAACAGGCCGGGCGCACGGGAAACTGCGGCTGTGCCTTGAGTCGGACGCCGAAGGCCAGACGCATCTGACCGAGCGGGCGCAGGAGCCGCCGCTGCAAGTGGTCCGGGCGTTTGAGCTATCGGATGGGGCTGCGCTGATCCACCTGCACAACCTCTCCGGCGGCGTCCTGGGCGGGGACCGTTTGGAGACCGTGCTTGACATCGCACCGGGCGCACAGGCGCAGGTGACGACGACCGGGGCCACGCGGGTCTACCGCCCGCGCGCCGTGGACGAGGCCGCCGTGCAGACGACGGACATTTCCGTCGGCGAGGGCGGCCTGCTGGAATACCTGCCGGACCCCTTGATCCCCTTCGCCGGGTCGCGGTTCCGGCAGGAGACGCGGATCGCTTTGACACCAGGCGCGGGCCTGTTCTGGTGGGAAACGGTCGCGCCGGGGCGCGTCGCCCACGGTGAGGTGTTCGCCTATGACCGTCTGGACATCAGCCTGGATTTACACGCGGCTGGGAGGCTGATCGCGCGGGAGCGGGCGCGGCTGGAGCCGGCGCTCCGGCCTTTGGAGTCACCGGCCCGGCTGGGGCCGTACCGTCACTTTTGCACGTTCTACATCTGCCGCGTCGGCGAGCCGCCCGCCCGCTGGGCCGCCCTCGAAGCCGAGTTGGGGACGATGGCGCGCGAGATGAGCCGTCCCGGCGACCTCCTATGGGGGGCGAGCGCCCTCCCCGCGCATGGGCTGAGTGTCCGCGCCCTGAGCCGCACGGGCCGTGACCTGCCTGCCGGGCTTTTGGCGTTCTGGCGGGCCGCCAAGCGCGCCCTGTACGGGCGGGATGCCGTGCCGCCGCGCAAGGTTTATTAGGACATCCTACCCCCGGCGCGAGCGTCGGCCCCTCCCTCGAAGGGAAGGGCGGGTAAATTAGAAGCTAGTCGTCTTTATTGGTAGGCTCCCCGGTCACGGTAGGCTTATGATAAGAAGCGCCCTGGCAACTTTCACCCATCCTTCCCTCCGAGGGAGGGGTCGGCGCTCGCGCCGGGGGTAGGAATTCTGGAGACCGTATGCATCTGACACCACGCGAGCAGGAAAAGCTGCTCCTCTTTGCCGCCTCTGAACTGGCCCGCAAGCGGCAGTCGCGCGGGCTGAAGCTCAACTACCCGGAAGCGATGGCGATCCTGGCCGCCGAGATCATGGAGTGGGCGCGCGACGGCAAAGGCGTTGCCGAGATCATGTCCCTGGGCGGCGGCATCCTGACACGGGCCGACGTCATGGACGGCATCGCCGAGATGATTCACGAAGTCCAGGTCGAGGCGACGTTCCCGGACGGGACGAAGCTGGTGACGGTGCATGAGCCGATCAAATGAGAGGTGCCGCCGATGAAGCCGGGCGAATACTTGCTGGGAGCCGATGACATCGTCGCCAACGCGGGCCGCCCGACGGTCACGGTCCTGGTCGCGCATACCGGCGACCGACCCATCCAGATCGGCAGCCACTACCACTTCTTTGAGGTCAACCGCGCCCTGCGCTTCGACCGGGAGGCGGCCTATGGGATGAGGCTGAACACTGCGGCGGGGACCGCGATCCGCTTCGAGCCGGGCGAAGAGAAAGAAGTCGTGTTGACGCCGCTGGCCGGGGAGCGGGTGATGCATGGCCACAACGGGCTGGTCAATGGCGCGCTCGATGATGCCGCCGTCAAGCAGGCCGCACTGGACCGTGTGGCGGAATGGGGCGCGGCATGAGTCTGAACATCCCACGGCGAACGTATGCAGACCTGTATGGTCCGACGACGGGAGACCGGGTGCGGCTGGCCGACACCGAGCTGATCGTCGAGGTCGAGCGCGACTTCACCAGCTACGGCGACGAGATCACGTTCGGCGGCGGCAAGGTCATCCGGGACGGCATGGGGCAGAGCAGCCGCGCGACCCGCGAGGGGCCGAACGGGGCGCTGGACCTGGTCATCACGAACGCGCTCATCCTGGACCATTGGGGGATCGTCAAGGGCGACATCGGGGTCAAAGACGGGCGCATCGTCAAAGTCGGCAAGGCGGGCAACCCAGACACGATGGCGGGGGTGGACCCCCAGTTGATTGTCGGCGCGGGGACGGAAGTGATCGCGGGCGAGAACCTGATCGTCACACCCGGCGCGATGGACAGCCACATCCACTTTATTTGCCCCCAGCAGATTCAGGAGGCGCTGTCGAACGGCACCACGACCATGCTGGGCGGCGGGACGGGTCCGGCGACGGGGACGGCGGCCACCACCTGCACGCCGGGCGCGTTCCACCTAGCGCGGATGCTCCAGGCCGCCGACGCCTGGCCGATGAACTTCGGCTTCACGGGCAAGGGCAACGCGGCGGAGGGCGAGCCGCTGGCCGAGCAGGTCCGGGCGGGCGCGTGCGGGCTGAAGCTGCACGAGGATTGGGGGACGACCCCGGCGGCGATCAACGCCTGCCTGACCATCGCCGACGAGTACGACGTACAGGTGGCGATCCACACGGACACCATCAACGAGGCCGGCTTTCTGGAGGACACCGTCGCCGCCATCGGCGGGCGGACGATCCACACTTACCACACCGAGGGCGCGGGCGGCGGCCACGCGCCGGACATCCTCCGAATCGCCTCCTACCCGAACGTGCTGCCCTCCTCCACCAACCCTACCCGGCCCTTCACGGTCAACACCATCGCCGAACACCTGGACATGCTGATGGTCTGCCACCACCTCAACCCGCAGGTGCCGGAAGACGTCGCCTTCGCCGAGAGCCGAATCCGCGCCGAGACCATCGCCGCCGAGGACATCCTGCACGACCTGGGCATACTCAGCATGATCTCAAGCGATTCGCAGGCGATGGGCCGGGTCGGCGAGGTCGTGACGCGGACCTGGCAGACGGCGCATAAGATGAAGACGCAGCGCGGGCCGCTGCCGGAAGACTCGGCGCGCAATGACAACGCCCGCGTCAAGCGCTACCTCTCCAAGTACACGATCAACCCGGCCATCACGCACGGCGTCGCTCACGAGATCGGCTCCATCGAGCCGGGCAAGCTGGCCGACCTGGTCCTATGGAAGCCCATGTTCTTCGGCGTCAAGCCCGAGATGGTGGTCAAAGGCGGGTTCATCGCGTGGGGCGCGATGGGCGACCCGAACGCCTCCATCCCCACCCCACAGCCCGTGCTGTACCGCCCGATGTTCGGCGCGTTCGGCGGGGCAGTCGGCCCGACGAGCCTGTCGTTCATCTCCCAGGCCGCGCTCGACGCGGGCTTGCCGCAGGCGCTGGGCCTGCGGAAGACGGCGGTCGCCGTCAGGAACTGCCGCACCGTCGGCAAGGCCGACATGAAGCACAACGCGGCGATGCCGACCATCGAAGTGGACCCTGAGACCTACGAGGTGCGCGCCGACGGCGAACTGCTGGCCTGCGAACCTGCCAAAAGCTTGCCGATGGCACAGCGTTATTTCCTGTTCTGACGCCCTGCGACTTGGCTAGAGTCGTGCTATAATAGCCCATGCCTGATCATCCCGGCGCGGAGGACACTCGCGCCTTCCTCCAGTCCTCTCTAGAGCGCGGCGTCAAGGCGTCGCCGC
>JAYTXV010000119.1:0-14738 GCA_043742805.1 Caulobacteraceae bacterium
GTCGGTCCCCAGGCGGGTCAGCGAGGCGTCGATCGCCTCGACGATGTGCTTGCGGCTCATCCCCTGGTCCCACGGCCGGGGTCCCATCTGGCCGAAGCATTTGGTCGCCAGGATGAAGTCTTGACGCTTGCCTTTCAGCCAGCTCCCGACGATCTTCTCGGTCCGGCCCACGGTCTTACCATCGCCGCCCAGCGGATAGACGTCTGCGGTATCGATGAAATCGATCCCGCCCTCGGCCGAGGTATCCATGATCGCATGACTCAGCGCCTCGTCGCACTGCAGGCCGAAGGTCATGGTGCCGAGGCACAGCCGGGAGACCCGAAGGCCGGTGCGGCCGAATTGAATGTGTTTCATCCCATGACCTTAAGAGCGTCGGCCGAAGCGCGCCAGCCACTCAAATATTATGATGCAATATGCAATCTTTATCGACGCCGAAGCACCCGCCAGAGACGTTCGTGTTATGCACTGGTCAAGGTGTCGGTTTGGTTTTGCCCTTCTGCCCTAAGCGTTCGTGGAGTTTCCCAGGCGTGGCCCCTGCTTCCGGAGAACACCAGTTCGTTGTCCGTTCGGATCGGGCGCTGATCCAACTGCTGGCCCGGGCTTCCAGGTCCGGCATAGCCTTCAACTCGCATTCCCAGATGGTCTCCACCCGCCATCCGGCCGCCGCCAGGGCCTTGCGCGCGGCGAGGTCCCGGGCTCGGTTGAGCGCGACCTTGGCCACCCAATAGTCTCGGTTGGTCTTGGGGATACGCGCGCCTCGGGCGCAGTCGTGGCCGTGCCAGAAACAGCCGTGGACGAAGATCGCCAGCCGGCGGCCCGCCAACACGATGTCGGGCTTGCCGGGCAGGTCCTTGCGATTCAGGCGATAACGACCGCCCAACCGCCAGATCAGCCGGCGCACCGCCAGTTCGGGGCCCGTCCCCGACCCCTTAACCCGGCGCATCACCGAAGAGCGCTTCTCCGGGCTGTAGACGTCGGTCATGGAGCGCGGTGGTTAGCCAAGCCCGTCGAACAGAGCGGTCGAAAGATAGCGTTCGGCGAAGCTGGGGATGATGGTGACTATGATCTTGCCCTCCATTTCAGGGCGCATGGCCACGTCGAAAGCGGCGGTCAGGGCGGCGCCGGAGGAGATGCCCACGGGTATGCCTTCCTCGCGGGCGGTCCGGCGGGCCATGTCCAGGCTGTCTTCATTGGAAACCTGGATGATCTCGTCGATCACGCCCCGGTCGAGGATCGCCGGCACGAAGCCGGCGCCGATGCCCTGAATCTTATGGGGCCCGGGCTTGCCGCCCGACAGCACCGGCGAGGCCGTCGGTTCCACCGCCACCATGCGCAATGAGGGCTTGTGGGCCTTCAGCGCCTGGCCGACTCCGGTGATCGTGCCGCCGGTGCCGACTCCGCTGACGACCACGTCCACCCCGCCGTTGGTATCGTTCCAGATCTCTTCGGCCGTGGAGACCCGGTGAATGGCGGGATTGGCGAGGTTCTCGAACTGTTGGGGCATCACCGACCCGGGAATCTCCGTTAGCAGTTCGCGCGCCCGGGCCATCGCGCCGCTCATGCCCCGCTCGGCCGGCGTGAGCTCAACCTTGGCGCCCAGGATCAGCAGCATTTTGCGCCGTTCGATCGACATGCTCTCGGGCATCACCAGGATCAGCTTCAGACCCCTGGCCGCCGCCACGAACGCCAGGCCAATGCCGGTATTGCCGCTGGTCGGCTCGACGATGGTCGCGCCTGGCTTCAACAGGCCCTGTTGTTCAAGGTATTCGATCATCGCCAGGCCGATCCGGTCCTTGATCGAGGCCATCGGGTTGAAGAATTCCAGCTTGGCCAGAACCTCGCCGCGCGGTTTCAGGGCGGCGGTCAGCCGGGGCAGCCGCACCAGGGGCGTATTGCCGATGGTGTCGAGGATCGAGTCATACACCAGCCCGCGTCCCGCGCGGGCGTGGCGGCTGGCGTCATAGGGCGCGGCGGTATCCATTGGGTGTTTCTCTGAGACCTGTGTGGTTGGCGGTGGACCATAAGCCCGCCGCCATGTTTTGAAAGCGCGGGAAATCTATAGTCGAATGCAGTCTTTTTCGCAGCCGCTTGCATCCAAACCAGGGTTCGGCGGCGACGAGGGTGTCGAGGACGGCTCATCCGTCCGCGTTCTTGGGTTGCGCTCAGGTGGTTCTGGTCGTTCTGGTGGCCGGTCTTCCCCGTGATGGTCTTCGCCATGGGGACCTGGCAGATGTGGCTGTGGCTCTGCAGTCCCTGAGAAGTGTTCTGGACTGGAGACGAGGCCGACGCCCTTCGAGCTTGACTTTGACCGGCCGACGGGCGGCAGATGACCACAGAACACTATACAAGGAGACGATCATGCAGAGCGCCTACGATCTGGTGATCCGTGGAGGATCGATTGTCGATGGCTCCGGTAGCGCGCCCTATGACGGCGATGTCGCGGTGAAGGACGGCCTGATCGTCGCGGTCGGCCGGTTTTCCGGCGCCGGCGCCGAGGAGATCGACGCGCGTGGCCAGATCGTCACCCCGGGCTTCGTCGACGTTCACACCCACTATGACGGCCAGGCCACCTGGGACGGGCGCATGCAGCCCTCGTCCTGGCACGGCGTCACCACGGTGATCATGGGCAACTGCGGGGTCGGTTTCGCGCCTTGCAAGCCAGAGGATCACGACCGCCTGATCCAATTGATGGAGGGCGTCGAGGACATACCCTTTCCGGTGCTCACCGCCGGCCTGCCCTGGACCTGGCGCGACTATCCCGAATATCTCGACACCCTGGCGGCGCGGTCCTTCGACGTCGATATCGGCAGCCAGCTGCCGCACGCCGCCCTGAGGGTCTATGTGATGGGCCAGCGCGGCGCCGACCGGGAACCCGCGACGCCCGATGACATGGCCAGGATGTCGCAACTGGCCCGCGAGGCGATGGAGGCCGGCGCCCTGGGTTTCGGCACCTCGCGCACGCTCAACCACCGCACCAGCGACGGCTCGCCGATCGCCACCCTGACCGCCAGCGAGGAAGAACTGACCAGCATCGCCACGGGCATGGCCGCCGCGGGCCGCGGTGTGTTGCAGGTGGTCTCCGACTTCACCGACCCGATCGCTGAATTCGCGATGCTCCGGCGGATCGTCGAGCGTTCGGGCCGCCCCCTGGCCTTCACCCTGGCGCAGGGATCCGCCTCGCCCCACGGCTACAAACGGCTGCTCACCGCGTTGGAAGCGGCGGTCGCCGATGGTCTGCCGATGAAGGCGCAGGTCGCGGCGCGGCCGGTCGGCGTCCTTCTCGGTCTCGAACTGACCGTCAATCCGTTCACCCAGTTCGGTCCTTACCGCGAAATCGCCTCGCTTCCGCTGGCGGAGCGCGTCGCCCACCTCTCCGATCCGGGGTTCCGCGCCAAGCTGTTCGCCGCCGCGCCGGAGGGCGGAGCTCGGGGCCTGATGGGTGGGTGGTCCAAGATGCACCTGATGAGCGGCGAGCCTGATTACGAGCCCACCGTCGACTCCACCGTCAAGGCGCGCGCCGCCGCTGTCGGCCGCTCGCCCGAGGAGGTCGCCCTTGATCACATGCTGACCAACGGCGGTCGGGGCATGCTCTATGTGCCATTCCTCAACTATGCCGAAGGCTCGCTGGACGCGGTGCATGAGATGATCGTCCATCCCGACACCGTGCCCGGGCTGTCGGACGGCGGCGCCCACGTCGGCATGATCTGCGACGGCAGCTTTCCCACCTCGATGATCACCCACTGGACCCGAGACCGGACGCGGGGTCCGAAGATTCCGCTCGAGGCGGTGATCCGCATGCAGACCCAAGATACTGCCCGGTCGGTGGGGCTCAACGACCGGGGCCTGATCGCGCCCGGCTACCGGGCCGACCTCAACGTCATCGACTATGAGGGCCTGACCCTGCACGCTCCGCAGGTCGCCTATGATCTGCCGGCCGGCGGCCGCCGGCTGATCCAGAAGGCCAGCGGCTACATCGCCACCATCGTCGCCGGCCAGGTCACCTATCGGGGCGGCGAACCCACCGGCGCCCTGCCGGGCCGCCTGCTGCGCGGCGCCCAGAATGCTCCGATGGCCATGGCGGCCGAATAGCCAGGCGGCTCGATCTGCGTCCGGCCGCCACCGATTTGAAGCGGGACGACGAACCACTGCGCGTCTTGGAGCCAGGACCGTTGGGTATGGTCAGCCGGTCTGAGCGATCCAAACCTTGGCGCCAGGAGTGTTATAGTCATCTATTACACCATATCACCATAACCCAGAAATTGCCGTTTGGAACCGACCGGTTCCTCCGACGATCAAGCAACAGCTAGCAAAGAATTTTTCTATGGACATCTAACAGTAAATTGATTGGACTGATATAAGCCGACACGCTAACCCGATCTGCCAAGCAGGTAGCAGCAGAACAGGATCGGACAGAAAAATGGACACCGAAAGCAAATGCCCGGTGATGCGCGGCGCGGATATAAACGCCGTCGTCCTGGAAATGTCTAACCAGCTGTGGTGGCCGGACCAGCTGAATCTGAAAATTCTCCATCAGAATCCGCCTGCGTCCGATCCGATGGGCAAAGCGTTCGACTACGCGGAAGAATTCAAGACTCTCGACCTCGACGCCCTGCGCGAGGACATCTATGCCCTGATGACGACGTCGCAGGACTGGTGGCCGGCCGACTACGGCCACTATGGGCCGTTCTTCATTCGGATGACGTGGCACAGCGCGGGCACCTACCGCATCGGCGATGGTCGCGGCGGTGCGTCCATGGGCACGCAACGTTTCGCGCCACTCAACAGCTGGCCAGATAACGCCAACCTCGACAAGGCGCGGCGGTTGCTGTGGCCGATCAAGCAGAAATACGGCCGGAAGATTTCGTGGGCCGACCTGATGGTGCTCACCGGCAACTGCGCCCTGGAATCGATGGGGTTCAAGACTTTCGGGTTCGCCGGCGGACGCGCGGATGTCTGGGAGCCCCAAGAGGACATCAGCTGGGGCCCAGAGAACACCTGGCTTGGCGACAGTCGCTACACCGGCGACCGGGAACTCGCACATCCTCTCGGCGCCGTTCAGATGGGCCTGATCTATGTCAACCCGGAGGGACCGAACGGCACACCTGATCCGCTGGGTTCGGCCAGGGATATCCGTGAGACCTTCGGCCGCATGGCGATGAATGACGAGGAGACTGTCGCCCTAATCGCCGGCGGACATACCTTCGGCAAATGCCATGGCGCCGCCGATCCGCAGCAGTACGTTGGCCCCGAACCCGAGGGCGCCGGCATCGAGCAACAAGGGCTGGGCTGGATGAACAGCTTTGGCGCCGGCAACGGCGTCGATGCGATCAGCAGCGGTTTGGAAGGCGCATGGACCACTGCTCCGGTGACGTGGGACAATAACTACTTCGACAACCTGTTCGGCTATGAGTGGGAGCTGACCAAGAGCCCCGCCGGCGCCCAACAGTGGACGCCGAAGGACCCGGCCGCGGCAGGGACCGTGCCCGACGCCCACGATCCATCGAGGCGGCACGCGCCGATGATGCTCACGACTGACCTCGCCCTGAAATTAGACCCGAACTACGGGCCGATCTCAAAGCGCTTCCACGAGGACCCCCAGGCGTTCGCGGACGCCTTCGCTAAGGCATGGTTCAAGCTGACGCACCGCGACATGGGTCCCATCGTGCGGTACCTCGGCCCGCTGGTTCCCGCCGAACCGCAACTGTGGCAGGATCCGGTGCCCGCCGTGGATCATGAACTGATCGGCGAGCAGGACATCGCCGCCCTGAAGGACAGGGTTCTGGAGTCGGGACTGTCGGTCTCGCAACTGGTCTCCACCGCCTGGGCTTCGGCAGCCACCTTCCGCGGTTCCGACAAGCGGGGCGGCGCCAACGGCGCGCGTCTCCGCCTCGCGCCCCAGAAGGATTGGGAGGCCAACCAGCCAGCCCAATTGGCGACGGTGCTGCGGACGCTCGAGACGATCCAGCAGGATTTCAACAGTTCGCGGTCCGACGGCAAAAAGGTCTCGCTCGCCGACCTGATCGTGCTTGGCGGTGGCGCGGCCGTCGAAAAAGCAGCGAGGAACGCCGGGCACGACGTCCAGGTCGCTTTTTCGCCCGGGCGCACGGATGCGTCGCAGGATCATACCGACGTCCATTCGTTCGCCGTGCTCGAACCGGTCGCGGATGGGTTTCGCAACTACCTGCGGGATGGCGACCGGATACCGGCTGAGAAGCTGCTGATCGACAGGGCGCAGTTGATGACGCTGACCGCACCCGAAATGACGGTGCTCGTCGGCGGCCTACGCGCCCTGAACGCCAACACCGGGCAGTCCGAACTGGGTGTTTTCACCAAGCGGCCCGGGACGTTGACCAACGACTTCTTCGTCAATCTGCTTGATATGAGCACAACGTGGAAGGAGTCCGCCACATCCGAAGGTGTGTTCGAGGGCCGCGATCGCGGGACGGGCGAACTTAAGTGGACCGGTTCCCGCGTTGACCTCGTGTTCGGTTCGAACTCGCAGCTACGTGGCATCGCCGAAGTCTACGGATGTGACGACGCACAGCCAGCCTTCGTGCGGGACTTCGTGGCCGCGTGGGTCAAGGTAATGAACCTCGATCGCTTCGACCTGGCCTGATCTCTCTCTTCCCTAAGGAAGTGGCGCAATGGGGCGCTACTTTCGGGCTTTGCGCGCGGCGTATTTGGCGTCGCGCTTGGCCTTCTGCTCGGATTTGGTCAGGGCTTTTCGTTCCTTGCGCTCGCCGCGCTTCGCTTCCAGCTCGGCGAGAGCCCTGGCCTCGGCGTCAAGACGCGCCGTTTCCTTGGCGTCGGCCCGTGATTGGCGGACAGCCTCCAATTCGCGGGCCTTGATCGCCTCGCGGCTCTCAAACACCTCGGCGACGATCGTGGGTTTGGGCTTGAGTTTTGCCAGCAGCGCCTTCTTGGCGTCTTGCTGCGCCGTCAGACGCTCGGCGAATCCAGTTTTCAACGGGTCTTTCATGGTTCCTTCGAGTTGGTGACCAGCAATCGAGGGCTCCGGTCCGAAGCCGTAAAGTCGAGTCCTGCACTTTGAATGCGGAGCGCGATGGCGACACGCGGCGATCCCGCCTCTTGTCGTTTCACTTCCGAGGCCTTCTCAAACCCCAGATTGGGCCGCGAAGCAACATCGTGACGCACCAAACATGTGTTTGGGCCGCCGTAAATCAACCCACGGGAATCGGAATGCCCGAGAATGCCAGGGGTTGCGAGCCGATCGCTGTTCGCCGAACCCTTCTCCGGGCTCGATCGGCTCCATGGCGTCACCCATTGGTGGACGCTCCAAGGTGCTTTCAACCACGATCCGAGCGCTTACGAGACCACGAACGCTCCGTGCAGGCTGACGGGCAGGGCGACCTCGGCGCGCCAGCTGCACAGCGGGCCGTTGGCGACATGCAGAGCATCGAACACATGCAGCTCCGTCGCCTTGGCCGCCAGGTTGACGCTCGGCGCCAGCAGCCAGCCGTCCAGCTCGCCGCTCGCCCCGGGCCGCGCCACATACACGGCCTCCTCGACCATGTGCGCCTGGCCGAAATCGAAACTGTCCGAGGCGCCGGTCTTCCAGTTGTGGGTCGCCAGGCCGTGGAACAGCGGCCCGCCGCCGTCGGCGGTGGCGTGAATGGTGTGGGCGCGCGGCCAGCCCGAAAGTTGCGGGTCGTTGCGTGGAAACTCCGCCACCACCTCGGTGCGTTCCATCTTGGCCCGGCCGTCGGGTGACAGGCTGATCAGGCTCAGCACCGGTGGCGGCGTCGGCGTCCATTCGCCCTTCAGCACCTCCCGGGCGCCGCGCACGGCGAAGCTGGGGTCGGGGCTGACGCAGGCGTCGAAATGTATCGCGCCGCCCGGGTCGGCCCATGCGGCCCCGTAGTGAAAGGCGAAGAACGCCGGCAGCTCATAGATGCGCCGCGACCCGAGGTCGGCCTTGTCGATCACCAGGATCCGCGTGCCTTCCTTTGGCCGCCAAGTGAAGCCGTCGATATAGGGCAGGGTGGCTAAGTCCTGAATCAGCGGTTGCAGGATCACGATCAGGTGGCGCTGAGTGGCCGTGAAATCATGCACATAGCTGGCGGTGGGCAGGTCGATCACATCGGCGGAAATCAGCGCGCCGTCCGTCGCCAGCCGCCAGACCACGGCCTTGTCGCCCGTCACCCCCAGGTTCCAGATGTCGCCGTTCGGCTCCCGGCGCGGATGCGCCAGGAAAGGCATATGCGCCAAGTCGGGGCGTAGGGTTTTCATGCCCTTGGTCGACAGGTCCCCCGCGTCGATCACGGTCGGCGACCCCGCCTCCCAAAGCGCCCACAGCTCCTGACCGCCGGTTGCGCTCTGAATGGGCATGACCGAGATATTGGCGGCGTTGGTGTCGTCGTTTGTGCCCACCCGCGCACCGGGCCGCGCCTTGGTGCCGAAGCCCGGCGTCACCACCGCGCTGGCGGCGATGTCGGCGCGGCGCTTTGGCGTGTCGATGAATCGGGCGGCCAGGGTGGCCTGGCCGTCCTTGATCCGGAACGCCCGCATCAGGCCGTCGCCGTCGAACCAGTGGTTCACCGACCCGCCCGGCCGGCGGAACTTGCCCGGGCCATTGCGATACAGGCTGCCGGCCAGACCGGCCGGCGCGGTGCCCGACACCAGCCGCATCGGACTTGGCGGCACATCGGCGTCCAGGTCGGCGAAGGCCAGGCCCCAGTCGACGCCCAGCGCCGCGCCTGCCGCCAGTTGGCTGGCCGCCTGGGCGATCTCTGGGGTCAGCAGCGCGCCGATGGCGAGGCCGGACATCTGGCGCAGAAGTAGACGACGGTTCATGGGGTGTGCTCCGTGGGGGATGAGATGTTGGGCCTAATCGATGGCGATGGTTTGGCGGTTGTCGCCGTCCTTGATCTCGAACGCGGCGGCGTCCCAGGCTGGCGGACCCATGCCGCCGCGGGCGTCGTTGGAAAAGGCGTAGGGCTCGGTGGGGATGCCGAACGGATTGGTATTCAGCTTGCCGTCGCCGTTGAGGTCGTGAAACGCGCGCACCGCATAGGTCCCGGGCTTCAGATCCTGGAAAGTGATGGTGGCTGTCGCGCCGGTGACATTCAGCCGCGATTGCGCGGACGGCGCCGCCTTGCCGTCATAGGCTCCGGGACTGCCCGCCAGGGCCAGCATCACCGCGCCGGACGGGGTCTTGATGCCCTTGAAGGTGATGGTCAGCGACGCGGCGTTGGCGAAGGGCGCCGCGCCCAGGGCCGAAGCGGCCGCCAAGGCCAGGATCAGCGGCCATGCGGTGGTTGACTTGAAGGGCCTGCGTGGCCGAAGCAAAGAAGATGTCATCGAGGGGCCTGTTGCGTTGAACGTGGATCGGATGGCGGCTCTTTATGCAAAGCTCTGAAGCTCCGCCGCCACAAAGACGTGACTGGGCGTGGCGGCTTCGCGACCTGACACGCCACGCGCCTGGCGCTTCGCCAACCGACAGGCGCTTCGACGTCTGGCGCCAGGGCGCGGTGATCCTGGTCAGCGGGCTGTTCATGACTCTGGTCGGGCCGTTCGGCGTCGACGGCGCTCCGTTCTGGATCAGCCTGACCTATTGGCTCGGCCTGATGACGGCCGGCACCATCCTGGCCAATATAATCGTCCGGGTGGCGATCCGGCTTGACCTGTTCGAGCGCCGACCGTGGCTGTGGGCCCTGCTGGTCGCCTTGGTGATGACGCCGCCTCAGACGGTGGTGGTGTGGGCGGCCTCGGGCCTGACCTTCATGCATCGCCTGGATCCGGCTCGGTTGCCCGGTTACGGGCCGCCGGTGCTGCTGGTCACCCTGGCCATGCTGGCCATCACCGTTCTGACCCAGCGCATACCGCTCCAGACCCACGCCTCGCCTGACGCGCCGCCCGACACTCCGCCGACGGCGGTGTTCCTCGACCGGCTGCCGCCCAGACTGCGCGGCGGCGAACTGCACGCGGTCCAGGCCGAGGATCACTATCTGCGCCTGCACACCAGCCGCGGCCAAGACATCATCCTGATGCGCCTGGCCGACGCCCTGGGCGAGTTGCGGGGCCTGGAGGGCGCCCAGGTCCACCGCTCGTGGTGGGTGGCCAGGGACGCGGTGGTCGGCGCCGAGCGTGGCAACGGCCGCGCGACTCTTACCCTGAAGACCGGCGCCGTCGCCCCGGTCAGCCGCACCTACGCCCAGGCGCTGCGGGAGGCGGGTTGGTATTGAGGGGCGTGGTGAGCTGGAGCGCGGACGAGTCCAGCGGATTTCCACACCGTCCTCGGAGAACCACCTGACCGACGTCAAGCCGATCACGGCGCTTTTTGATCCCAACAAAGCCGTGATGCCGCAACCAACGGGCGAGGCTCAAGTAGGTTAACGGGCGTCCCCTCCTACTCTATCTGCCTGACCGTCTGCAGGACCGAGCAGCTTATTCACTGGGGCTGTTATGAACGGGCCGCGCTTGTCACCGGTTCGGTCACAGGCTGGCGCCGCCGTCCTCCCCGGCGCGCCAGGGACTGACCTCACGAGGCCGTCATAATGTTAGATCACGCCAATGCGTGCGATCTTGCCCTGCTAGAAGATTCCCGAAATCACCGTATTTACGGTGATTAACGGTGAATTTGCGTTTTCGCAAACATCTCTGGCCCCCGGTCGCCCGCTTTGATGGCCTCCCGGCCCCGTTTAGGAGACCCGCTCACTCGCCGCGACATTCCGGCCCGTCCCGTCCGCTCTGGTTGCGGCGCCGCACATCGCATGGTATCAGGCGCGCGGCTTGCGACGAGGGGGCTCTCCAGTCTTCCCGGACCCTGAAATCCTGGGCGAATTCAAGCTTTTAGGTCGGTTCTGGATTATCCGGATCCGGCATGATGATGACACTCAGGCGGTTTTGACGTGGCGGATGATTCCAATGCGGCGGACGTGGGCGCGCGGTATGCGCAAGCCCTGTTCGACCTCGCTATAGAGACGAGCACGCTTCCCGAGGTGGAGGCCGACCTCAAGGCCCTGGAGTCCATGCGGGCGTCCAGCGCCGACCTGCGCACCCTGTTCAGCTCGCCGAAATTCACCGCCGCGGACAAGGCCAAGGGCCTTGCGGCCATCGCCGAGAAGGCCGAGCTCAACGTCACCACCCGGAAATTCCTCGGCCTGCTGGCCGCCAATCGCCGCACCATGGCCTTGGAAGCCATTATAAAGGCGTTCCAGCGCCTCGCCGCCGCCCGGCGCGGATCGGTGTCGGCCCAGGTCGTGACCGCCATCCCATTGAGCGAGGCCCAGACCGCCAGCCTCGCCGCCGCCCTGCGCACCGCGCTCGGCAAGGATCCTGAAATCGAGACCCGCGTCGATCCCGCCATCCTCGGCGGGGTCAAGGTGCGCGTGGGCTCTCGCCTGTATGATGCTTCGCTTAAGTCGAAGCTCGATTCCCTGAAATTCGCCCTTAAGAGAGCCTAGTTTAGATCCATGGACATTCGCGCCTCGGAAATTTCCGATATCCTGAAAAGCCAGATCGCCAATTTCGGCGTCGAGGCCGATGTCTCCGACGTCGGCCAGGTGCTCTCCGTCGGCGACGGCATTGCCCGGGTGTTTGGCCTCGATCAGGTTCAGGCCGGAGAAATGGTCGAGTTTCCCGTCGCAGGCGTGAAGGGCATGGCCCTGAATCTCGAACGCGACAACGTCGGTATCGTGATCTTCGGAAACGACTCGGAGATTTCCGAGGGCCATGAAGTGCGCCGCCTCGGTGAAATCGTCGACGTGCCCGTGGGCAAGGGCCTGCTGGGCCGGGTGGTCAATCCGCTGGGCGAACCGATCGACGGCAAGGGTCCGATCACCAATGTGGCCGAGCGCCGCCGCGTCGACGTCAAGGCGCCGGGCATCATTCCCCGCAAGTCGGTGCATGAACCGGTGCAGACCGGCCTTAAGATCATCGATTCATTGGTGCCGATCGGCCGGGGCCAGCGCGAACTGATCATCGGCGACCGCGAGACCGGCAAGACCGCCGTGGCCATCGACGCCATCCTCAATCAAAAGCAGATCAATGCCGGCACGGACGAGAGCGCCAAGCTCTATTGCGTCTATGTGGCCATCGGCCAGAAGCGCTCCACCGTGGCGCGGATCGTCAAGACCCTGGAGGAGCGCGGCGCCCTCGACTACACCATCGTCGTCGCCGCCACCGCTTCCGAGCCGGCGCCACTGCAATTCCTGGCCCCGTTCTCGGGCTGCGCCATGGGCGAATGGTTCCGCGACAACGGCATGCACGCCCTGATCATCTATGACGACCTGTCCAAACAGGCTGTCGCCTATCGCCAGATGAGCCTGCTGCTGCGCCGCCCGCCCGGCCGCGAAGCCTATCCGGGCGACGTGTTCTATCTGCACTCCCGACTGCTTGAACGCGCCGCGAAGATGAACGAGGCCTTCGGTTCGGGCTCGCTCACCGCCCTGCCGATCATCGAGACCCAGGCCAACGACGTCTCGGCCTACATCCCCACCAATGTGATCTCGATCACCGACGGCCAGATCTTCCTGGAAACCGACCTGTTCTACCAGGGCATCCGCCCGGCCATGAACGTCGGCGTATCGGTGTCGCGCGTGGGTTCCAGCGCTCAGATCAAGGCGATGAAGACTGCCGTGGGTTCGCTCAAGGGCGAGTTGGCCCAGTACCGGGAAATGGCCGCCTTCGCCAAGTTCGGCTCCGACCTCGACGTCTCCACTCAACGTCTGCTGGCGAGGGGCGAGCGCCTGACCGAACTCTTGAAGCAACCGCAATACGCGCCGCTGCAAGCCGAGGAACAGGTCTGCGTGCTCTACGCCGGCACCCGCGGCTTCCTCGACAAGGTGCCCGTGGCCAAGGTTCTGGAGTTCCAGGATGAACTTCTCAACCGTCTGCGCGGCGAGGTCGCCGGCGGCGTGCTCGAAGGCATCCGGGTCAGCAAGGCGCTTTCCGCTGATCTCGAGGATCGCCTGAAAACCGTGCTGGCCTCCGTCGCCGCCACCTTCGCTTAAGCCCCGGCCACCAGGAGAACTTCGCCGGAATGGCCAACATCAAGGAGCTAAAAAGCCGTATCGCCAGCGTTACGGCGACCCGGAAAATCACTAAGGCGATGCAGATGGTCGCCGCGGCAAAGCTTCGCCGGGCGCGCGAAGCCGCCGAAAGCGCCCGGCCCTATGCATCGCGCATGGCCGCGGTGATCGCCAACCTCGCCGCCGGGGTTTCCGGCGACGGCGCGCCGCGCATGCTGGTGGGCACTGGATCGATCGCCCGCGAGTTGATCGTGGTGGCCACCTCCGACAAGGGCCTGGCGGGGGGCTTCAACTCCTCGATCGTCCGGGCGGCCCGCGACTATATCGCCGGCCAGATCGCGGCCGGGCGAGAGGTGTCGGTGCTGCCCATCGGCCGCAAGGCGCGCGACCAGCTGCGTCGCCTGTTTGGCGATCGCTTCATCGACCAGCCAGAAGCGGGCGTTCCCTCCCTGGCCAAGGCCCAAGAAATCTCCGATCTTATCACCGCCCGTTTCGAAGCCGGTGGAACCGATGTCGTCACCCTGTTCTACAACCGCTTTGTCTCGGTGGTCAGCCAGGTGCCCACGCGCCTGCAACTGATCCCCGCCCAGGTGGCCGGAGCCGCGCCGACCATCGATCTCAAGGGCGCCGCTTACGAATACGAGCCGGACGAAGAGACCATTCTTGGCGCCCTGCTGCCGCGCAATCTGACCACCCAGATTCTCAGCGCCATGCTGGAAAACCAGGCCGGATTCTTTGCCGCCCAGATGGCGGCCATGGACAACGCCACCCGCAACGCCGGCGAGATGATCGCCAGATACAAACTCATCATGAACCGTACCCGCCAGGCGCAGATCACCAAGGAGCTGATCGAAATCATCTCCGGCGCCGAGGCCCTATAAGCGAAAGCAGAGTTTAACCCATGACCATGACCGACACCGCCACCGCTCCAGAAGCTAAATTGCCGCCCGGCGTCGCCACCGGGCGCGTCGTCCAGATCATCGGCGCCGTCGTCGATGTGGAATTCGACGGCCATCTGCCGGCGATTCTCAGCGCCCTGGAAACCACCAACACCGACCAAAAGACGGGCGAGACCTTCCGTCTGGTTCTGGAAGTGGCGCAGCACCTGGGCGAGAACACCGTGCGCACTATTTCCATGGACACTACCGAAGGTCTTACCCGTGGCCACCCGGTGGTCGACACCGGCGGTCCGATCACCGTGCCGGTCGGTCCGGGGTGTCTCGGTCGGATCATGAACGTCATCGGCGAGCCAGTGGACGAGGCCGGCCCGATCCCGCACAGCCGCCGCGCCAGCATCCACCGCGAGGCTCCGTCGTTCGCCGACCAGACCACCTCGGCCGAAATCCTGGTCACCGGCATCAAGGTCATCGATCTGCTCTGCCCCTATACCAAGGGTGGCAAGACCGGTCTGTTCGGCGGCGCGGGCGTCGGCAAGACCGTGACCATGCAGGAACTGATCAACAACATCGCCAAGGCTTACGGCGGCTACTCGGTTCTGGCCGGCGTTGGCGAGCGCACCCGCGAGGGTAACGACCTTTATTACGAAATGATCGACTCGAAGGTGAACGTCGACCCCAAGCAGAACAACGGCTCAACCGAGGGCTCGCGTTGCGCGCTGGTCTACGGGCAGATGAACGAACCCCCCGGCGCCCGCGCTCGCGTGGCCCTGTCCGGCCTCGCCCAGGCGGAATATTTCCGCGACGAAGAGGGCAAGGACGTGCTGCTGTTCATCGACAACATCTTCCG
>JAYTXV010000120.1:0-2624 GCA_043742805.1 Caulobacteraceae bacterium
TGCCTCGCATCTGTTTCACCGCATCGTTTACGCTGAGACCCAGCACGGTCTGACCGTTGACGGCGGTGATGTAGTCTCCGGGCTTGATCCCCGCCTTGAAGGCCGGTGTTCCGTCGATGGGCGAGATTACCTTGACCGCGCCCTCGTCACTGGTGATTTCGATGCCCAGGCCGCCGTATTCGCCGCGGGTCTGGTCCTGCATCTCCGAATAATCTTCGGGGGTCAGATAGTCCGAATGCGGGTCCAGCGAGGTCAGCATGCCCTTCAGTGACGACTCGATCAGCTTCTTGTCATCGACGGGGGAAACATACTGCCGCTCGACGGTGTCCAGCACGTTCCCGAACAGTTCAAGCATATGATAGGTCTGGGCGTGGGGCTGCGGCGTCGCGCTCGCCCTCTGGCCTACATAAGCCATCGATCCCGCGCCGAGGACAAAGGCGGAAACGCCGATCAACAGATATCTACGCATCCGAAATGACCTGACCCTCAGCCGCGCCCAAATTGAGGCGCGAATCCTTCATTCGAGACGTTCCCATAAAAACCCGAGCCTGTGAACGGGGTTCAGTCCCGATGGTAGGGTGATCCCGCCATGATCGTCGCCGTGCGATATATCTGTTCGGCCAGCATCGCGCGAACCAGGGCGTGGGGCCAAGTCTGGGGACCGAAGGCCAGGCGTCCGCGCGCCGCCGCGAGGACCCGTCCGTCCAGCCCGTCGGCCCCACCGATGGCGAACACCAGGCGCCGCACCCCGTCGTCGCGCAGGCGCCCGATCATGGCGGCGAAGTCGCGGGAGCTCCGGGCCTGACCGTGTTCGTCGCAGGCGATCAGCCAGCTGTCATCGATCTTGTCCAGCAAGACATCGGCCTCGGCGGCCTTGCCGGGCTTGCGTGCTTCGACCTCGAGAATATCCACAGGACCCAGGCCGTGCGGCCGGCCGCTCAGAGTGGCGCGCGCGGCCCAGTCCAGGGCCAGGCTAGCCTCTGGCGCTGATCCCAACCGCCCAACGCAGAGAACCGTGATCTTCACGTCCCGTGATTCAGTGGGCGGGTCCGAGATGGCCCGAGTCCACCGACCATATCTTTTCGATATTGTAGAAGCTGCGGACTTCGGGACGGAACAGGTGGACAATCACATCGCCGGCGTCGATCAGCACCCAGTCGCAACCGGGAAGGCCTTCGATTTTGGCTCGGCCGTGCCCGCTTTCCTTTAGAGCCCGCAACAAGTGGTCGGCCATGGCGCCGACGTGGCGATGCGAGCGGCCCGATGCGATGATCAGGCCGTCGGCGAAGGCGCTCTTGTATTTGAGATTGATGAAGACGATGTCCTGTGCCTTGTCATCGTCCAGCCGCGTCAGGATCATTTCTTCCATAGGCGTGCGGCCCTCGCCTTCGTCGCGATTAGGAGCGGCGCTTGGCTCGCTTTGCGCGCTGGGCGCGGGATCAAAGGTCAGAGGATGCTCCTGGAGCGGGGTTAAACAGTCGTCTGCATAGCACGAAACGTCAGTTTGTTCAGGCGCGAATCGCGCAGCGCTGTCGAGGAGACGAGGTGAAACGGCGCCGGTAGATAGATCCAGGCGGGCGGTCGGTGTGCGGCCAAGGTTGCGGCGGCGCCAGAAGCCAGGCGGGAACTGGCGAAACGCCTCGCCAGGGGGGAAAAGCGGCTGCGCGTCGCCGCGCCAGGACGAGAGATCACCACGATGGGAACCTCACGGGCGATAGCCACCCAACCGCGCCACTGGTGAAAGCTGGCCAAGCTGTCGGCGCCCATGATCCACACGAACCAAACCCGCGGAAAACGAGCCTTGAGCCAACGCACCGTATCGAGGGTGTAGCGCGTGCCGATGCGCCGCTCGATATCGGAGATGATCATCGATGGTCCGTGGGCGAGGCGCCGGGTCTCGGCCAGACGGGCGTCCAGATCAGCGGTTCCCGCATTGCGTTTCAGCGGATTTTGGGGCGACACCAACCAGATGACCCGGTCCAGTCCAAGCCGCCTGAGCGCTGTCCGCGCCACGTGGAGGTGGCCCACGTGGACCGGGTTGAAGGAACCGCCGTACAGCCCGACGGTCATGCCGGGGCTCAGGCTCAGGCCAGGACGCGCGGCTTTCAGGTAGCCCGCGGGGGAGCGGCGAGGGGCGGTCGCGGCCTGGCGCAAGTTGGTCAGGCGCTCTTGGCCACGCGCCGGCCCAGGGCCAGGTCGTCGGCGTGGATCAGCGGCCCGGCCTTATAGCCCAGGACCGCGGCTATGGCCGTGGTGCGCAGGCCGAGGATTTTCTGGGCGTCGGCGGCGTCATAGCGAGTGAGGCCCCGCCCCAGCTCTCGCCCCTCGGCGTCGCGCACCACCACGGCGTCACCCTTGTCGAACCGGCCTTCCACCGCCAGCACTCCGGCCGCCAGCAGGCTCTTACCCCCGCGAAGGGCGGCGGCGGCGCCCGGGTCCACGATCAGCGCGCCTTGGGGGGTCAGGGATCCGGCGATCCAGGCCTTGTAGGCGGCCGATGGCGTCTCGGCGGCGGCGAACAGGGTGGCGCGGGCGCCATGCTCCACGGCCGCCAGAGGCGCGGTGCGGCGGCCCAGAGTGATCAGGGTGGCGCAACCCGCCCCCGCGGCGATCCTGGCCGCGGC
>JAYTXV010000121.1:0-10908 GCA_043742805.1 Caulobacteraceae bacterium
TCGGCCGAACGCCGCCTCGGTCCGCGGGAATCGCCGTGGCCTGTCCGGTCGGCGGGGCGGTGCTGCAACTGACCAACAACCCCTGGATCATCCGCCCGGGCCTGATCCCGGAGGAGATGGGCCTCGACCGCTTCACCCTGGTCAATGACTTCGGGGCCGTGGGGCACGCCGTGGCCCAGATGCAGGGCGACAACTTTCGCCATCTGTTTGGTCCCGACCGTCCGCTGCCCGACCCAGGCGTGATCAGCATTGTCGGGCCGGGAACCGGCCTTGGTGTCGCCATGCTGGCGCGGTCCGCCGAGGGTGCTAGCGTGATCGAAACCGAGGCTGGCCATACCGCTTTCGCCCCGCTCGATTCGCTGGAAGATCAGATTCTGGCCCGGCTGCGCCAAAGCCATCGACGCGTATCGGTCGAACGCCTGGTGTCGGGACCTGGCCTGGGCAATATCCATGCGGTCCTGGCCGAGATCGAAGGCCGCGCCGTGGCCCAGATGGACGACGCCGGCCTTTGGGCCCTCGCCCTAGGCGGCTCGGACAGCCTGGCGGCGGCGGCTTTTGACCGGTTCTGTCTCTGCCTTGGAGCGGTCGCCGGGGATATCGCCCTGGTCCAGGGCTCCCAGGCGGTGGTGATCGCCGGCGGCCTGGGCCTGAGGATCGCCGATCGGCTGGCGGGGTCGGGCTTCGAGGGCCGCTTCCGGGCCAAGGGCCGTTTCGAGAGCCGCATGGCGCAGATACCGGTAAAATTGATCAGCTACCTCGAACCCGGCCTGTTTGGCGCCGCGGTCGCCTTCGCCCACGCCTATCCATAGAACCGTCGAGGCCTAACCCTTCCACACGGCGGCGCGCTTCCGCATCCAGGCCTTCACGCCCTCGGCATAGTCGGGATCGCGGATCATGGCTTCAAGAAGCGCCTCGGCGTCGCGAACCGCCGAGGCGGCGTCGCGGTGCAAATCGCGATAGATCTGATGCTTGGTCGCCCGAGCTGAGCCGGGGGCGACGCCGGCGGCGAGACCAGCCGCATAGGCGCGCACATGCGTCATCAGCGCCTCGGCGGGCAGCACCTTGTTCAGGAAACCCATGCCCAGGGCCTCCTCGGCCGTGAACACCCGGCTGGACAACAGCAGGTCATTGGCGTGGGTCAGGCCGACGATGCGCGGCAGCACCCAGGACAAGCCGAACTCGGCCGGGAAGTTGAACCGTCCGTGGGCGGTCGTGAATTTGGCCCCCTGAACCGCGAAGCGCAGGTCGGCGAAGGCGGCCAACACCAGCCCGACCCCCGCCGCGGCGCCGTTAATGGCGGCGATGACCGGCTTTCCCAGGCCGAAATGATAGGCGAAGCTGGCGTTGAAGGCGGGATCGACCCCATATCCCGGCCTGGCGATATCCTCGGTCACGCCGGGGTCGTAGCGTCCTTTGTCGGCGTGGCCCTCCAACGCCCCCAGATCCGCCCCGGCGCAGAAGGCCTGGCCCTCGGGATCGCCGGTGACGATGATCACCCGCACGGCCGGGTCGCCATCGGCCTGCTCAAGCAGCCAGCGATATTCGGTGTGCATCCGCCCGGTCCAGGCGTTGCGACGCTTCGGCCTGGCCAGAGTGATGGTGGCGAGGCCGTCTGCAACGCCATAGCGGGTGGTCTTCAGGTCCAAGGCGTGAGTCCTACGCTAGAACAACCCGTCGATGTCCCCATCGTCGGTCAAGCCGATACGGTCGGCGGCCGGATGGCGGGGAAGACCCGGCATGGTCAGTATATCGCCGCAGATCGCCACCACGAAGCCGGCGCCCGCCGAGAGGCGGACCTCGCGGATATGGACCTCATGCCCCTCTGGGGCGCCCAGCTTGGTGGGATCTGTTGAAAAGCTGTACTGGGTCTTGGCCATGCACACCGGCAGATGTCCGAACCCGGCCTTGCGCCAGCGCGACAGTTGCGCGCGGACGGTCTTGTCCGCGGTGATTTTGTCCGCGTGGTAAATTCGCTTGGCCACCGTCTCCATCTTGCGCCAGAGCGACATTTCATCGGGGTAGAGCGGCGCGAAACTGCTTCCTCCGGCATCGACGATGGCCGCCACGCAGCGGGCCAGATCCTCGGCGCCGGCGGCTCCATCCGCCCAATGACGGCAGAGCGCGATCTCAACACCCAGGCTCGCGGCGAAGGCGGTGACCTCGGCGATCTCCGCCGCGGTGTCCTGAGAGAAGTGATTGATGGCGATGATCGGCGGCACGCCGAACTGTCGGATGTTCTCAACGTGGCGGCCAAGGTTCTCGCAACCGCGGCGCAGGGCCTCGATGTTCTCCTCGCCCAGGTGGGATTTGGCGACGCCGCCGTTCATTTTCAGCGAACGGATGGTGGCCACGACCACCGCCGCGCACGGTTTAAGGCCTGCCTTGCGGCACTTGATGTCAAAGAACTTCTCGGCCCCCAGATCGGCGCCGAAACCCGCTTCGGTGACTACATAGTCGGCGAGCTTCAAGCCCGCCCGGGTGGCGATCACCGAATTGCAGCCATGGGCGATATTGGCGAAGGGGCCGCCGTGGATCAGGGCCGGGCTGCCGGCCAGGGTCTGAACCAGGTTGGGCGACAGGGCGTCCTTGAGCAGAGCCGCCATGGCCCCGTCGGCCTTCAGATCGGCGCAGGTCACGGCCGTTCCTCCCCCGGCGTAGCCGACGATGATCCGGCCCAGGCGCTCCTGAAGGTCGCGCAGGTCATCGGCCAGGCACAGGATGGCCATGACCTCGGAGGCTACGGTGATATCGAATCCGGTCTCGGCCGGCCCACCATTACCGCCCAGGCTGGCGACGATCTGGCGCAGGGCGCGGTCGTTCATGTCCATTACCCGCCGCCACACGATCCGGCGGGGATCGAGACCCAGCTCATTGCCCCAATACAAATGGTTGTCGATCATCGCCGCCAGCAGATTGTGTGCGGTGGTGATGGCGTGGAAATCACCGGTGAAGTGCAGGTTGATCTCGTCCATTGGCGCCACCTGGGCCTGGCCGCCGCCGGTGGCGCCGCCCTTCTGGCCGAAGCAAGGACCCAGCGACGGTTCCCGAAGGCAGATGGCCGTGCGCTTGCCGATCCGGTTCAGAGCGTCGCCCAGGCCGATGGTGGTGGTGGTCTTGCCCTCGCCGGCCGGGGTCGGACTCATGGCGGTGACCAGGATCAGCTTGCCGTCCGGTCGGTGGCCCAGGGACTTCAGGAACGGCGCCTCGATCTTGGCCTTGTAGCGGCCATGAAGACTGAGGGCGTCCGGCGGGATATCCAGCTTGGCGGCGATATCGGCGATCGGCGAGAGCTGGGCGGCACGGGCGATCTCGATGTCGCTGAGCATGCGATGGCCCTCTTGAATCAGCCATGATCGGCGGCCTGTTACGCCCGTCGCAGATGAGCGCGGGCCTGTCCAGATGATCCTCGCCGGGCGATCGGCGGACCTGCGCCGGCGGACCCGCGTTAGTGCGCCGTCACCCCCGCAGCCGCCAGCGCCATCGCCTTGGCGACGGCCAGGAACATCCGGTGGGCGTCGCGAACTTTGAACTTGAGGTGATATCGTTCATTTGCTCGCCATCCTAGAAGGTGACACAGCCGTCCCGAAGGGTTTCGACATACTGTTCTGGCGTCTTGAGGCCCACGGCGCATGCGCCCTGACGCCGGTGATTTTGATCGGAACGCAAAGACCACCCGATCTTCCGCGCCAGAGATTTTTATCGCGCGTTCGGAAAACAATGTCGGGCTGCAACGCCCTTGCCGAGGCCGGCGCCAATCCCGATGTAGGGTCGCCGATGGAGAGCCCGACGATGCGCCTGACAGTTGTTTTAAGCGCCCTGACCATCAGCCTGAGCGCTGCCTTGGCTACCGGTCCGGCCGCCGGCGAGACGCTGAATCTGGTCTGCAAGGTCCATGAGACCCGGGCCGGCGGCGCGCATCGGGATATCAGGCGGCGGCTGGACATCGACCTTTCGACCAAGACGGTGCGATTCTACGATGATCTGGGCCAGGGCTGGCGGTTCAAACGGGAATACCCGTTCCTGTCGGCGGACTCTGCCCGCATCCGGCTGGAGTCCGCAGACGGCAAGGACTCCTATGTCGACCGGCGGACTGGAGACTACTATTTCCACAACCAAAAGGGCGATCTGACCATCCGCGGGCCGTGCCGCAAAACCTCCGCCCAGCCCTCGACATTCTGAATATTGGGGGCTGGCCCCGCCCGGCGAGACGGACCATTTCCCCGACTTTGGAACTTGGCGGTGGCCAAGGGGTTGTCTCTTTGCCCCGAGCGGGACGCACGGATGATCCGAGCGTTGGTTTGTATGCATTTACCGGACGGAAGGGTCGTGATGGCTGTGATACTCGTCGTCGAAGACGACGCCTTCACCCGCGCGATGGCCGAGATGATCATCCATGGCCTGGACCACAAGGTCCTGTCGGCGACCGACGTCGATGAAGCCCTGCTGATCCTGCGTTCCGACGTTGTGATCGACGCGATGTTTACCGATATCTATCTTAAGAAACGCATGCTTGGTGGCTGCGAAATCGCCGGGGTGGCCAACCAGCTCCGTCCCGGTTGCCGGATACTGTATACGACCGGAAATAACCTGACCGAAGCCATAAGCTCGTCTTTCGCCATCGGCTCGCGGTATCTGGCCAAGCCCTACACGATCGACCAGTTGGAAACCTCGATCACCCATATGCTGGCCAGCTAACGGTATTGGGCAATCATTTGACCTCTGTCACGGTCATGGCGAACATCGCCGCCGCCGAGATCGTCGAGACCGTGCCCAGCGCGTTGCTGATTCTCGATAGGCGGCTCAACATCACCTCGGCCAACCGCGCCTTCTATGAGACGTTCCACACCAGCCTCGCCGAAACCGTCGGCTGTCGCATCTACGACCTGGGCAATGGTCAGTGGGACATTCCGGCGCTGCACACCCTTCTCGACAGCGTGATTCCCGAGCGCGAGCAGGTTGACCGTTTCGAGGTCGAGCACGACTTTCCCGATATCGGCCACCGCACGATGTTGGTGAATGCGCGCAGGATTTTGCGTCCCGACGATCCGGATGGATCGATCCTGCTGGCCATCGACGATGTCAGCGAGGAGCGCGCGGCCCGGACCGAAAGCGGCCGGGCCTGGCGGCTGACCCAGAGCATCATCGACACCATCAAGGACCCTCTGGTGGTGCTGGAGGACGATATGACCATCGTTACCGCCAACAACGCCTTTCTCACCTTGTTCGGTATCACCGAGTCGGAAATTCAGGGACGGCGCCTGGCCGACCTGGGCCGACATCAGATGGATGTGCCTGCTTTGCGGCGCCTGATGGAAAAAGTGCTGCCGGAAGACCGGCCGATGGAGAGTTTCGAAATCGAAGACGATTTCCTGGGCCTCGGCCGCCGCGTCTATACGCTGAACGCCCGCAGGGTCTCCCAGCCAGGCAACCACAGCCACCGCATGCTGCTGGTGTTCAACGACATCACCGAGCGCAAACAGAGAGAGCGCGACGCGGAGGCCCTGACCAATGAGATATCCCACCGGATCAAGAATAATCTGCAACTGGTGGTGGGCATGATCGGCTTCGAAGCCAGGCGAGCCGCTCCAGCTTGCAGCCTCGGTTACAGGGCCATGCAGGCGCGAATCGGCGCCATCGCCCAGCTCTACGACCTGATTTCCAGGTCGGCGTCGGGCCACGCCATCGCGGTGGACGGCTATCTAAAGGAAATCGCCCGGACGGTATCCGGCAGCCTGCTCGGCGAGGGCTCGGGCGTCACCATCACCGTGGACGCCGAAACCTTGAACATCGACGCCGACCGCGCGGTGTCCATGGGATTGCTGATCAATGAGCTGGCCACCAACTCCATCAAGCACGCGTTCCCCCAAGGGATCGGAGAGGTGCGGTTGACGGCCCGCGGTCTTGGCGATCGGATGGAGTTGACAGTGGCCGACGACGGCATCGGCATCAGCCCCCCAGCCATCGACGACGAGCCTCAGGCGCGTGGCTCCGACTACATCGGTATATTCGTGCGCCAGCTCGGCGGCGAGTTGACAACCTCCAACCCGGAGGAAGGCGGGACGACCGTGACAATAAGTCTGCCGATGGGATCGGCCTGAAGACCATCGCTTGACGGCTGGGGCTATGGACGAAGGCGCCGACGCGGGCCAGCTTGCGGCCATGACGAAACCCACGGCCTCCGCCACCCCATCGCCCAACAAAAGCGCCGGTGATGTCCTGAAGACCCTGACTCGCCCGAAGGTGGGGTCGATGCTCGTCCTGGGCTTCTCCTCGGGCCTGCCGTTCATGCTGATCGGCAACACCCTGGCCTTCTGGCTGGCCGAGGATGGGATCAAGCTGGCGGTGATCGGCTTTCTGTCCTGGATCGGCCTGACCTATTCGGTGAAATTCCTGTGGGGCGCGGTGGTAGACCGGCTTCCGGCGCCTCTGCTGGGGTTTCTCGGCCGCCGCCGGGGATGGATGGTGATCACCCAGATCACGGTCGGCGCCGGCCTCGTCGGCATGGCCCTGACCGATCCGCGAACGCAGCTGGGCGCGCTGATCGGCTTTGGCTTGCTGACCGGCGTGGGCGCCGCGGCGCAGGACACCGTGATCGACGCCTGGCGCATCGAGTCCGCCACCGACGCCGAGGAATTGGGCCTGCTGACGGCCGCCTACAGCTTGGGCTATCGCGCCGCCCTGATCGCCACCGAGGCGGTGATCCTGCTGGTGGCCCAGGCCTTCGGCTGGCCGCTGGCTTATGGCGCCTATGGCGTCTTGATGATCATCGGCATCATCGCCGCCCTGTTGGTTCGGGAGCCGGCCCGCGCCGACGCCGTCATGGAAGCCAAGGGCCTGGCGGCCCGGAGTCGTCCCCTGGCCGCGTTCAGCGACGCGATCTTCGGTCCCTTCATCGCCTTCTTTCGTACCCACGGCTGGCTGATGGCGGCCCTCATGCTGGGTATGATCACCTTTTATCACCTGTGCGACTATATGCGCGGGCCGATAAGCAACCCCTATTATACCGCTCTGGGGATTTCCAAGCCCACCATCGCCTGGGTCCGCGCCAGCATCGGCCTGGGCGGCACGCTGATCGGGATCGCTCTCGCGGGCTTATGCTTGGCGCGCCTGGGAAACCTGACCACCCTGGTGATGGGCGCGATGATGCAGCCCATCGGCGTGGCCGCCTTCGCCATCCTAGGCTGGCATGGCGGCGACTTCCCCGTGGCGGCGTTAGGCCCCCTGAAACTGACCGCCTTTGAGGCTATCATGGCCTTCGACGCGCTGGCCATTGGGTTTTCCGGCGTCGCCCTGGTGTCGTTCATGTCGAGCCTGACCAGCCTCGGCTACACCGCGACGCAATACGCGCTGCTGACCTCGGCTCTCACCTGGACCGGGAAAACCCTCAAAGGGTTCTCTGGAGAGATCGTCCAGTGGCTTCCGCAGGGCCGGACCGGATTGGACGGCTTTGCCCTGTTCTATCTGCTCTCGGGCGCTGTCGGCCTGCCCGCGATCCTCCTCTGCCTGATCCTGGCCGCGCGCAAACCGGTCGCTCGAGCGGCTGCGGTCTAGTTTTTCATACACACCACCGGGACAATCCTCAGGTCGCGCCGCAGATCGTTGGAAATTCGAGCGTAGCTGCCGCCGCTCATCGGCGCGGCCAGCGCGCCGCTGGCGGTTTCGATGTGAGCCCGGGCCACGGCGGCGCGCAGGGAATTGGGCGTAGTGGTGTAGACCTGGGCGTGGCGCCGCGACTGGGCGATGGTGACCCCGATCACCCGTCCCTGGGCATCGAGCGCGGGAGCGCCAGACAGACCCGCGAGGCTCTTGGGTAACGGATCTTCTTCGTTGCCCTCGGCCCAGGCCAGGACCTGTTCCCGCCGCACCCGCCGGCCGCGTAGGACCAGGGTTTCTCTCTGGATCAGCCGCGAGGAGACCTGGCCCGGACGTCCGCCGGGAAAGCCGGCGTGAAAGGCGGCCATGCCCCGCTTGAGGCTTTCGATCGGAGCCATCGGCAAGGCCGGCGCGCCGCCCTGGGTGATCAGCACGGCGGTTTCGGCGCGAGGGTCGATGCGCACCTCGGCCGCTACGCCCTGGCCCGCTCCAACGACGATGGCGACGCGCGAGCAACCCTCCACCACATGTCGGGCCGTCAGCCATATGCCCCCCGAGGAGATCGAAAACGCCGTACCGGCGCCGGGGCCGGAGGCGACCGGCGCGTCAACCGTGATGGTGGGATTGAACGGCGTGGCCCCACCGTTCGGCGGTCCGGGCTCGGCGTGAACCGGGGGAGAAGGAGCCGGTTGCACGCCGCCCCGATTGAGCTGTCCAACGACGGTGGCCCCAAGCAGGATCGCGACCAAACCCATATAGATCATCCAGTCGGGCGGGCGGATGGTCACGGCTTAGGCCAGGGGCTCCCGCCGCTGGCGGCCGAAGTCAGGCTCGGCGGTTTCCTGGCCGGCTTCGATCACGCCGCGGCGAATTTCCCTGGTCCGGGTGAACAGCTCCTGCAGCTTGTCGCCCTCGCCCCAGCGGATCGCCCGCGACAGCGCTTGGAGGTCTTCGGTGAAACGCCCCAGAATCTCCAGCACCGCGTCTTTGTTGGCCAGGAATACGTCCCGCCACATGATCGGATCGGAGGCGGCGATGCGGGTGAAGTCGCGAAACCCGCCGGCGGAATACTTGATCACCTCGCCGCGCGTGACCTCTTCCAGATCGGCCGCCGTGCCGACGATGTTGTAAGCGATCAGGTGCGGCAGGTGGGACGTGACGGCGAGAACCAGATCGTGATGACGCTCGTCCATAATATCGACATGCGCGCCCAGGGCTTCCCAGAATGCCGTCAGCCGGGCCAAAGCCCCGGCGTAGGCCGGATCGTCGGCGCCCTTGGGAGTCAGAATGGTCCAGCGGCCCTGAAACAGCGTGGCGAAACCCGCGTCCGGTCCCGAGGTTTCCGCTCCGGCGATCGGGTGGCCGGGAATCACGAAGATGCCGGCTGGAACCACTTTGCCCAGGGCCTCGGCCACAGCAGCCTTCACCGAGCCGACATCGGTGACGGTGGCGCCTGGCTTGAGCACATCGGCCACTTGGGCGGCGGCGGGGCCGATCGACAGGGGCGGCGTGGCGAAGATCACCAGGTCGGCGTCCCTAACAGCATCGCGGGGATCGTCCGTCACGTCATCGGCGAAGCCGAGTTCATTGATCCGCGCCCGCGCGTCCGGGCTGGCGTCATAGACCGCGATCCGGCCCACCACGCCTCCCGCGCGCGCGGCGAGAACCACCGACGAGCCAATCAGGCCGCAGCCGATCACGGCGAGCTTCGCGTAAAGGAGTTCGCTCATCTGGTCGAAGCGGCTCGCCGACTTCGGGCGTCGTTCATGAAGTCGGCGAGGGCCTCAATCATCGCGCGGTTGTGCGTTTCCAGGCCGATAGTCAGGCGCAGGTGGTCAGGCAGTCCGTAGCCGCCGACACCCCGCACCAACAGGCCCCGACTAGCCAGAAAGGCCTCGGCTTCGGCGGCGACGCGGCCGCCTGAGCGCTGAAAGCCGACCAGAACGAAATTCGCCGACGAGGGAACGACGTCGAGACCCAGGCCACCGAGCTGCTGGGTCAGCCAGGGGCGCCATTGCTCCACATGCGCCAGCGACCGGGCCTGGAAACCCTCGTCAGCCAATGCGGCGACCGCCGCGCTTTGGGCGGCGTGTGAGGTATTGAACGGCAGGCGAATACGGTCGACCGCCTCGGCCACCGCCGCCGGCGCATAGGCCCAGCCTACCCGCAGCGCCGCCAGGCCGTGCAGTTTGGAAAAGGTATGGGTCACGACGATGTTGTCGGCCTGGCGCGCCAAATCGATTCCATCGCTAAACGTCGGATCGGTGTTGAATTCGGCGTATGCGCCGTCGAGCACCAGGATCACATGGCCGGGCAGGCCAGCGTGCAGACGCTCAACCTCGGCCAGGGGTAAAAAGGTGCCGGTGGGATTGGCCGGATTGGCGACGAACACCAGGCGCGTCCGCTCATCGACCTGTTCCAGTATCGTGTCGACATCGATCCGGTAATTGGTCTCGGCGGCGAACTTGACCTCCGCCTGGTTGGCACGCGCGCCGATCGCATAGGCGCCAAAGCCGAATTCGCCCTGGACGATATTATCGCCGGCCTGGAGATAGGTCTGGTTGATCTGGGCGAAGATCTCGTCGGTGCCGCAGCCCAGGATCAGGCGCTCCGGCTCCAGCCGATAGCGCTCGGCGACGGCTGCCCGCAGACCGCCACCCTGACCATCCGGATATTGCCCCAGTGTCTCGGCGGCCGCCACGAAGGCCTCACGCGCGGCGGGGCTGCAGCCCAGGATATTCTCATTGGCCGACAGCTTCACCGGATGGGCGACGCCCTCGGCGCTGGACTTGCCAGGCTTGTAGGGCGTGATTTCGAGGATTCCCGGACGGGGCGCGGGCAGGGCATAGGCGGGGGTCATGGCCGGGTATGGCGATGAACGAAACACCCTGTCAATAAACCCGCGGGGCGGGTGCGACCGCGACGGGACCGATCGTGGTCTGGCCGGCCTGGAAATTGAGGGAAACAGCGGCAACGCCGCCCCGGTCATGCGCATCCAGAACAGCCTGGGCGGATATCGCCGCCTCGGGCGACAAACCGGACCGCCCGCGCCATGCGGCCAGCAACCGGCGCCCCTGTTTCACTCGAAAATCCAGGACACCCTTCAGACGACCATCCCCGCCGATCGCGAGGGCGACGGACCCGGCCTCGGCCGTGATCGACCCAGCCTGAAAGCTCAGCCGGCGGATGTTCAGGCCACCGCCCGCCTCGCCCCATCCCCTAAGGGCGCCCGCGAAACCCTGGCCGCTCAGGGCGCCGGCATGGGAAAAAATAGCGTCGACGATCAGCGTAACGGGCGCATCGGCGGCGATATCG